>JAYUSX010000479.1:0-18428 GCA_043755475.1 Actinomycetota bacterium | reverse complement strand
GACCACACGGCGAAGCCAATCGCGATCCCGCATGCAAGGCGGCGTTGGCGCCGGGAGCCTCTCCACGTGAGAACCGCCGCCCCGACCGCTGATCCGACCGCGAGCGCGATGAGCGCAACGCGCTGAGCGTCGGCCTCTTCGTGGTCCTCGTACAAGGCCGGGATCGCCCCCAGCATCGACATGCCGATCACAACCACGATCGAGGAACTGAGCAGCAGTGTCTTGATCAGGCTGTCGTGTGGCGGTTCAACCATGTCAGCACCACGTTTTGTCGGTTTGGGTGCGTCCACCTCGGGTCGCTGAACTCCGGAGCGGGGACGATTCCGAGGACATCAGCGACATCGTATTCGCTTCGAGGCGGTCCACGGTCGAGGGCGCATACCCTCTGCGCTACGAGCCCGCGGTCAGGGACACCTCCGGAGCCGGGCTGCCGATTTCCTCATCCGCGACCAGTTCCCGGCGCCCTTGGCGTCGGTGGCCGATGACCTGGTCCGTGCCCGAACCGCTGCTGCGGAGCGCGCATGGGTGAAGGCGCAGCCGAAGACCGTCGAAGCGGTTCGTGCTTGAACCACTCTGGGCTCAGGCGACGAGGCGCCGCCGAGCTGCTCGGCCTGTCGCACCAGCGAGTCCACCAGCTCCTGCTACTTCATGTACTACTCCTGGAGCAATGGAGAGTCCGCCCTGGTCCGGATGGCTCGACGTCGGCACGGGCCGACGCGTCGACCTGGTTGCCTACTCGACGCAGCACGAGCGGTTGGCTTCCACCCATCGGCATGCCGCAGGTCGTGCACCGCTGAGCGACTCGCTCAGCGGGTGAGGAAGTTGGTGAACTGCCAGGGGTCGTCGGTGTTCAGACCGTCGCGCTCGGTGCTCCAGCCGGGGAACACGTCGTTGCGGCTGCTGACCGGATCCCAGTCGGCCGGGCCCGAGTACAGGGTGCCGAGGTACGGCTTCGCGCCGTCGAGGATCGTGTCCCATGGGAGGTCGTCGGGGACGCAGACACCCTCGTGCGGGTGGTCGATCATCCACTCGATCGCCGACACGATCGAGCCGGCCACCTGCAGGGTGGTCGCGCTCTGATGCGCGAGCGCGGCGCGAGCCTCGTCGATGGAGAGCACCGAACCGGTCCACCACGATTTGAACGGATGGCCCATCAGCAGCACACCCAACTCGTCGCGGCCGCTGATGATCTCGTCGTTCATGATCCGCTGCTTGGGCTGCATCTCCCAGTTGCGCATCCGTAGCTCGAGCACGCTGTTGATCGCCGCGTCGGACGGGTGGTAGGCGTAGTGCACGGTGGGCCGGTAGACGGCGGCGCCGGTGATCGGATCGTCGACGGTGAGGTGTTCGCACATCGTGAGCGCCTCGCCGTGGCGCACCACCATGCCGCGGATCGGTCCGCTGGGCACCCAACTGCGCACCCACGTCTCCATGCCGGGCCGTGCCAGGCAGATCTGGTTGCGCGGACCCTCGCCGGTGTGCACGTAGGCGTCGGGTGGGAGGCGGATCTCGTGGGTGCCCCAACCCATCTCGGCCGGAGCGATGCCTTCCTCGTAGAAGCCGTCGACGCTCCAGGTGTTGACGAACTCGTTCGGCTCCTTCGGCACGTTCGTGATCTGGGTGTCTCGCTCGGCGATGTGGATCACCTTGGTGCCGGTGAGCATCGCCAGGACGTTGAAGCCGGTGCGGTCGTTCGTCGCCGTGGTGAGCGCGGCCTCGAGCGACGTCGCGTCGCCGGCCACGCCTTGCTGCAGCATCGCAGTGGCGATCTCGAGCAGCGCCTGCTTGGTGAAGTGACTGACGAGCCCGGGATTGGCACCGTGTTCGAGCACCGCCGTGGCACCGCTGTTGTCACCCCAACGAGCCTTCATGCGGCGCAGGTCCATGTGCCGCACGTACAGCGAGCGGTCGAGCGGATGGGTGTTGGCCAGGTCGACGTACGGGTCCCACACCTCGACCGAGGTGTTGAGGTACCGGACATCGTGGTCGCGACACCACTGCAGGACCGTCGGGTTGTCGATGTTCCAGGCGAGGTCGACCAGCAGATCGCCGCTCGACACCCGGGTCGAGAGGAACTCGTCGAGGTTGTCCGGCGTGAGCCGTTCGATCTGGTACGCGACGCCTGCGGCGATCTGATCCGCGATGCGGTCGCGGTTGTCGGTGAAGTCGACGACCGTGAGACGTACAGGATCTATGTGAAGATCGCGGACGAGCAGTGGCACCACACACTGGGCCACCGACCCGCAACCGAGGACGAGCACCCGTTCCGGGTGCCGGCTCACTCTGCGAACTGAGAGGTGAGGGAGAGGTTGGCGAGTTCGGTGTCGAGCGCTGAAGCTTCGCCTGCGGCGAGCAACGACTGCCAGTCGTATGCCATGCCCTTGCGGCCTGCGTTCACGGTTCCGTCGAAACGTTCCATTGGTCTGTCGCCTCCTCGTCGAGTCGAACTAGCTAGAAAAGCTTGATCACATCCCTTTGTGGCACGACCTTGGCGTCGGGCCAGACGGCAAGCTAACGAGTGCTCACAACGCTTTGCTACTCACTGATGCAACAGATAGTGATCCTGTGCGGTCCGTCAGTGCTGACTGACCGATGAGTCAGTGATCACCCTGCGTGAGATCGGTCGAGATCGGTCGAGATCGGCTCGCGTCGGTGTCTCGGCGGTCAGTTGACGGCTTTGGTGCGATCGGCCCAGTACGGCTCGCGGAGCTTGAACTTCTGTAGCTTTCCGGTGGCCGTGCGGGCCAGCGAGTCGCGGAACTCGATCTGCTTGGGGCACTTGTAGCCCGCCAGCTTCGTCTTCGTGTACGCGATCAGCTCGGCGTCGGTGATGGTCGACCCCGGAGCTCGCACCACCAACGCGAAGACGAGCTCTCCCCACTTGTCGTCGGGGATGCCGATCACCGCCACTTCGGCCACCTCCGGGTGGCTGAACAGCGCGTCTTCCACCTCGATCGAGCTGACGTTCTCACCACCGGAGATGATGACGTCCTTCTTCCGATCGCTGATGGTGACGTAGTGATCGTCGTCGAGGATGCCGCCATCGCCGGTGTGGAAGAACGGCGGCCCGGATGGATCGTCGCTCATCGGGTGGATGGCGCCGTCGGTGGCGTCCTGCTGGGCCCAGTAACCGGCCATCACATGGTTGCCGCGAGCGGCGACTTCGCCGTCGGCGCTGATCCGGATCTCGACGCCGATCGCGGGTGCGCCGGCGCGGCTGAGCTTGGCGGCGCGATCGGCGGGTGTCAGCTCGTCGAATTCGGCCCTGCTGCGGTTCATCGTCAACAACGGCGTGGTCTCCGTGAGCCCGTAGATCTGGATGAACTCCCATCCGAGCTCGGACTCGATCCGTTCGATGGTGCGCGTGGGCGGCGGTGCACCCGCGATCACCATCCGCACGCGGCCGTGTCCGGGAATCGGACCGTCCCAGGTGGCGGCGGCGTCGAGGATCATGTTCGCGACCGCCGGGGCGCCGCTCAGGAGCGTGACGCCGTGTTGTTCGACTCGACGAAGGATCTCGGCGCCGTCGACCTTGCGGATGATCACGTGCTTGGCGCCCATGCCGGTGACGGCGTAGAGCACACCCCAGCCGTTGCAATGGAACTGAGGCAACGTGTGGAGGTAGACGTCGCGATCGTTCACGCCGAGGTGCCAGCCGAACGTGGTTGCGTTGAGCCAGAGGTTGCGATGCGTGAGCTGCACGCCCTTCGGCCGGGCGGTGGTGCCGCTCGTGTAGTTGATCGTGGCGGTCGCGTCTTCGTCGCAGGTCCACGCCTGCGGCACAGCGTCGTAGCGCATCAGTGCGTGGTCGGCGTCGCTGCCGATCACGAAACGGTGTTCGCACGTCACACTGGCGAGGGCCTCGTCGAGTTCGGGGTCGATCAGCAGCACCCTGGCACCGCAGTGCTCGACGATGTACCGCACCTCTTCTGCGACGAGGCGGAAGTTGATCGGGACGAGAACTCGCCCGGAGCCGCTCACGCCGAACAGCGCCGTCAACAGCCGCGACGAGTTGTGGCTCACCATGGCCACACGCTCGCCGACGCCGATGCCCATCGCATCGAGGCCGGCGGCGATCGCCCGTGCTCGTTGCGCCACCTGCGCATAGGTGAGCGTGCCCCACGAATCGGCGGGTTGATCGGGCTCGTCGACGATGCCGATCCGCTTCGGGTAGACGAGTTCGGCTCGGCGGATGAAATCGTTGACCGTGAGTGCGACCTGCATGGGCGCATCGTTGCAGATCGTCAGCGCGACCAGGGAAGGCTGCGCGTCGACCTCGCCGGCCGGCGAACCATGCCCGCCGGCCGTCCGCCGTGCCGGATCAGCTCGTGCGTATCGGCGAGGCGAGGCAGCTCACCGGAATGCCTCCGTTGTCGACGGTGAACAGCTCTTCGAGCTCGAGCCCCATCGCTCCGGCGAGGCGGCGGTCAGAGGTCAGCACGATGAGGCGTGCGCCGGCATCCGACACCCGCTTGCCGAGCGTGGCGTACAGGTCGCGAAGGTCGCCCTTGCCGGTACCTCCGACACGATGGCCGTACGGAGGGTTCGTGATCACGAACAGGTGCCCGGCATCGGCGGTTGGCCACTGCTGGGCGGCGAGCGCGGCGTGCTGGGCGACCACTCGACCATCGAGGCCGGCGCTGTCGATGTGGCGTGAGAGCGCGGTGATCGCTCCAGCGTCGCGGTCGGCTGCGACGACGGGGGTGGACAGGACGTCGCTCCGGACCGCGCCGGTGACGCTGGCCCAGGTGCCGGGTTCGAACGAAGGCCACCGCTGGAACGCGAACGGCCGGTCGATCGGTCGACCCGTCGCCCACGACGCGGCCTCGATGGCGATCGTGCCTGATCCGGCGAGCGGGTCGATGAGCGGCAACGACCCGTCCCATCCGCTGGCACGCACCATGGCCGCGGCGAGCGTGGCGCGCAGGGGTGCTCGATGTGTCTCGCTCCTCCATCCGCGCCGGTGGAGCAGCTCGCCCGATGCATCCACGCTCACGATCGCGCGATCGCGGTCGAGGCGCAGATGCACCGCTTGGCCACCTTTGACCTCGGGGCGACCGAGGGCCTCGACGACCCGCTCGGCGATCGCTCCTTGGTGGTACAGCACGGAGCGGTGGCTGGCGACGTGCACCTCGATACCGGCAGCTGCGTCGATACGGGCAGCTGCGTCGCCCGTGAGCGTGTTCGAGTTCGCGTCGGGCAGGAACTGCCCCCAGTCGACCGTCCGCAACAGCGCCCGCAGCTCGTCCCAGTTGCGAATCGTGTCGGTGGCCACCCTGAGCAGGACCCGTGTGGGAAGGCGCGCCCATCGATGGATCGCGTAGAGCTGGCGCGTGGTCGCCTGCACGTCGAGCCCGCCATGCTGGGCCCGGACCTTGCCGGGAGGGATGCCGATCGACGCGAGCTCGTCGGCCGCAAGCCGCTCGAGCCCGGGCGCGACCACGACGAACAACGGAAGTCGGCTCACACCACCGGTTGTAACAGCAGAACGGCGCGACCGGGCGGTGGCCGTCCCGAGAGTCCCACCGTGGCCCAGGTATCATCGAGCCGACATGTCTGACCACGCACGCCCGAAGGGCGCACCGCGGAGCCCTCGCCGCCCACCAAAGCCGGCCGAGTATCGCACTCCCGCATCCACGGCGACCACCGTGGACACCCCATACGTCCCGACCGGCTTTCGAGATCTCGGCGTGCCCGAGCTCGTCGACATGGGACTCCACGCCGCTGGGTTCGCACAGCCGTTCGCGATCCAGACGAAGGCGATCCCGGTCGCGCTCGAGGGCAAGGACGTCTGCGGACGTGCTCGCACCGGTTCGGGCAAGACGCTCGCGTTCGGCGTGCCGATGCTCGCCCGCCTCGACGGTGTGGCCGAGCCGCGCCGACCTCTCGGCCTGGTGCTGGTGCCCACGCGCGAGCTGGCGCTGCAGGTCGCCGAGGTGCTCATCCCGGTCGCGGCCAAGTGCGACCGCGTGGTGCTGCCCGTGTACGGCGGAGCGTCTCGCCACCAGCAGATCGACGAGCTGAAGAACGGCGTCGACGTGGTGGTGGCCACGCCGCTGCGGCTCATCGATCTGCTGAAGGAGAACGAGCTCGACCTCAGCGGCGTGCAGGTGCTGGTGCTCGACGAGGCCGATCGCATGGCCGACGACGGTTTCACCCCGCAGGTCGAGTGGATCCTGCGCAAGTGCACCGCACCGCGACAGACCATGTTGTTCTCGGCCACCCTCGACGGCGACGTCGGCCATCTCGTCGCCCGGTACATGAAGGATCCGGTCGAGGTGGCCATCGACGCCCCGACCGACACCGTCGGCACCATGTTCCACCTGTTCCTGGCGGTGCATCACATGGACAAGGACAAGGTCGTCGCGGCGATCGCCTCGGGTGTCGGCAAGACGATCGTGTTCTGCCAGACGAAGCGCACCTGCGACCGGGTGGAGGAGAAGCTCCAGGATCTCGGAGTGAAGGCGAATGCGATCCATGGCGACCTCGCCCAGGCGGCCAGGGAACGCGCGCTCAAGCGCTTCACCGATGGCGAGCTCAGCGTTCTGGTGGCCACCGACGTCGCGGCGCGAGGCATCGACGTCGACGACATCGGTGCCGTCATCCACTACGAGCCGGCCGGCGACGGCAAGGACTACCTGCACCGCAGCGGCCGCACGGCACGTGCGGGACGCGACGGATGGGCCGTCACGCTCGCCGAGTACAACCAGCACACGCAGGTGCGCATCTTGCAGCGGGCGTTGCGCCTCGAACTCGGGCCCCCGGTCGAAGTGTTCTCGAACAACCCGAAGCTGAAAGATCTCCAGCAGTTCCGTGCCGACGTCTGATCAACGGCAGGTGCGGCGCCGTCAGCGCAACCACGCGGGACGAGCGGCTTCGTAGCTGTCGATCTCGGCGGCGTGCGTGAGCGTGATGCCCACGTCGTCGAGTCCGTTGAGGAAGCGGTGTTGCGTGGCCGGATCCATCGGGAACGTCGCCGACAGGCCGGCCGCGGGAACCTCGACGGTGAGGCGTTCGATGTCGACGACGATCTGTGTGGTCGGGTCGGCTTCGATCAGCTCCCACAGCCTCGTGACGATCTCGTCGCTCAGCACCACCGGCACCAGACCGTTCTTGCCACAGTTGTTGCGGAAGATGTCGCTGAAGCTGGGCGCGATCACCACGTCGAAGCCGCCCTGCAGGATGGCCCAGACGGCGTGCTCGCGCGATGAGCCGACGCCGAATGCGGGCCCCGCGACGAGGATCGACGCACCCGAGTAGCGCTCGTCGTTCAGCACGAAGGTGCGGTCGTCGCGCCAAGTGGCGAAGAGACCCTTCTCGAAACCGGTGCGCTCGACCCGCTTGAGCCACTCCGCGGGGATGATCTGATCGGTGTCGACATCGCTGCGCTTCAGCGGCACACCGGTGCCCGTGACGATGTGTACGGCCTTCATGATGCGGACTCCAGATCGGCGGGGAGGGCGAAGTGGCCGGCCACGGCGGTGGCTGCTGCCACGGCCGGGCTGACGAGGTGGGTGCGCCCGCCACGGCCCTGGCGGCCTTCGAAGTTGCGGTTGCTGGTGCTGGCCGCCCGCTCGCCGGGGGCCAGCTTGTCCGGGTTCATCGCCAGGCACATGCTGCATCCGGGCTCGCGCCAGTCGGCTCCGGCGGCCCGGAAGATCTCGGGCAGACCCTCGGCGATCGCCTGGGCCTTCACGGCATGGCTGCCGGGCACGACCATCACCCTCGGCACGGTGACGGTGCGCCCCTTCATGACCGCCGCTGCCGCACGGAGGTCTTCGATGCGGCTGTTGGTGCAACTGCCGATGAACACCGTGTCGACCGTGACGTCGCGGATCTTCGTGCCGGCCACGAGGCCCATGTACTCGAGTGCCCGGGCCACGGTCTCGCGGGTGGTCGGGTCGTCGAAGCTGTCGGGCGAGGGGATCGAGCCGTCGATGCTGGTGACCTGTCCCGGGTTGGTGCCCCAGCTCACCTGCGGGCGGATGTGGGTCGCGTCGATCACGACCTCGTTGTCCCAGATCGCGCCCTCGTCGGTGACGAGGGTGCGCCAGTCGGCGACCGCGGCATCCCAGTCGGCACCTGCGGGGGCGTTGGCGCGGCCGCGCAGGTAGTCGAACGTGGTGTCGTCGGGAGCGATCATCCCCGCCTTCGCGCCTGCCTCGATGCTCATGTTGCACACGGTCATGCGACCCTCCATCGACAGGGCGCGAATGGCACTGCCCCGGTACTCGATCACGTGGCCGATGCCGCCACCGGTGCCGATCACACCGATGATGTGGAGGATCACGTCCTTGGCCGTCACGTCGTCGGCGAGGGTGCCCTCGACGGTGACCGCCATCCACTTCGGCCGGCTCTGCGGCAGTGTCTGCGTGGCGAGCACGTGCTCGACCTCGCTGGTGCCGATGCCGAATGCGAGCGCGCCGAACGCACCGTGGGTCGCGGTGTGGCTGTCGCCGCACACGACGGTCATGCCCGGCAGCGTGCGGCCCTGCTCGGGAGCGATCACGTGGACGATGCCCTGGTTTGGGTCGCCCATCGGGAAGTTGACGATGCCGAACTCGGCGGTGTTCTCGCGCAACACCTCGACCTGGCGGGCCGAGATCGGGTCGGCGATGGGCTGGTCGATGTCGGCGGTGGGGACGTTGTGGTCCTCGGTGGCGATCGTGAGATCGGGTCGGCGAACCGCCCGGCCGCTCAGGCGGAGCCCGTCGAAGGCCTGCGGGCTGGTCACCTCGTGCACGAGGTGGAGGTCGATGTACAGCAGATCGGGCTGCTCGGGAGCCTCGTGGACCACGTGGCGTTCCCAGACCTTCTGGGGCAATGTCTTCGGCTGCATGGCGCTCGCTTCCGGTGGGTGAGTGATCTGCGGGGTGAGTGATCTGCCGGCTTTGATCGGCTGGGGGCGGCGGGCCGGGGATCGGCGGGGTGCGGGATCGATCGTCGGGTGCCGGTATCCCAAGATATGGGATAGTGTTCCTGAATGTGGACAGTGTAAGCGGCGTCGGAGTGATCGACAAGGCCGCGCTCTTGTTGCAGGCGCTGCGCGAACGACCGCTCGACCTCGCGGAGCTGCAGCAGGCATCGCAGCTGCCGCGAGCGACGGCTCACCGGCTGGTCGTGGCCCTCGAGCAGCACCACCTCGTCAGACGCGACGGCCAGGGGCGGTTCTGCCTCGGCTTCGAGCTGGTCGCCCTCGGCCGCATCGCCGCCGAGCAGTTCGGCCTCGGCGACGTGGCGACGCCTGCGCTGCAGCGACTGCGCGATGCCTGCGGCGAGAGCGTGCAGCTGTTCGTCCGCGAAGACGATGCCCGCCGTTGCGTCGTCTCGCTCCAATCGCCCCACGCGCTGCGCTGGATCGTTCCCGAGGGCAGCCTGCTGCCGCTGGAGGTGGGGTCGGCCGGTCGAGTCCTGGGCGGCGCCCCCGCATCCGATGGCGGTTGGGTAGAGAGCGTCGAGGAACGAGAGCCCGGCGTGGCCTCGGTGAGCGCACCGGTCGTCGATCGAGGCGGCCGGGTGATCGCCGCGGTGAGCGTGAGCGGCCCGGTGGAACGGCTCACCCGCTCGCCGGGTGCACGATTCGGTGCCGATGTCGTGGCGGCAGGCCGCGCCATCGCATCAGCGGTCGCCACCGCACTGCGCTGACGGAGCTGACGGAGCTGACGGAGCTGACCGGGCCGGCGCCGCGTGCGATGCGCTCGTGAATCCGCGAACAACGTGACGGGTCGGTGAGTCGGCCTGCGTAGCCTGGCCCTCGTGACCAGCGCACCCAGCACCGAGCTCCCCGATGGCTGGGCCGAGGAGGTGCGTCGGCTCGCCAACGAGCGCGACGCCGTCATCCTCGCCCACAACTACCAGCTGCCCGAGATACAGGACATCGCCCATCACGTCGGTGACTCGCTCGCCCTGTCGAGGGTGGCTGCGTCGGTCGATGCCTCGACGATCGTGTTCTGCGGTGTGCACTTCATGGCCGAGACAGCGAAGATCCTCAGCTACGACAAGACGATCCTCATCCCTGACGAGCGAGCGGGATGCAGCCTGGCCGACACCATCACCGCCGAGCAGTTGCGAGCCTGGAAGGCCGAGCACCCGGGCGCCGTCGTCGTCAGCTACGTGAACACCACGGCCGCGGTCAAGGCCGAGACCGACATCTGTTGTACGTCGTCGAACGCGGTCGACGTGGTGTCGTCGATCCCTGCCGACACCGAGGTCCTGTTCTGCCCCGACCAGTTCCTCGGTGCGCACGTGCAGCGCCTCACCGGTCGCGACAACATGCACATCTGGATGGGCGAGTGTCATGTGCATGCCGGGATCAACGGAGCCGACCTCCGTGCACGGGTGGAGGCAGAACCCGACGCCGAGCTGTTCATCCATCCGGAATGCGGGTGTGCCACCAGCGCGCTGTACCTCGCGTCGTCCGGCGTGGTGCCTGCGAATCGCACCAAGATCCTCTCCACGTCGGGCATGGTGACCGCGGCGCGAGAGACGACGGCCGCCAAGGTCCTCGTCGCCACCGAGACCGGCATGCTCCATCAGCTCCGCAAGGCCAACCCGCTGGTGCTGTTCGAGCCGATCAACCCCGCCGCTGTGTGCAAGTACATGAAGATGATTACTCCCGCGAAGCTGTTGCGTTCGCTGCAGACCCTCACCGACGAGGTCACCGTTCCTGTCGATGTCGCCGACAAGGCTCGGCTCAGCGTCGAGCGGATGATCGCGATCGGCACGCCCAGCCGAACCGGTGAGTGACCGGAGAGTGACGGTCGGCGACTCGGTTGCGGTCATGAGTGCTCACGCGCTGCCGCGTCGGCTGGCCGCACCCGCGGCCAGCTGGACCCGCGACGTCGACGTCGTCGTGCTGGGGTCGGGCGCCGCAGGTCTGTCTGCCGCACTCGCGGTTCGCCCGGTGCGCACCGCGTTGATCGTCACGAAGGACACCCTCGACGCCGGAAGCACCGCCTGGGCACAAGGGGGCCTCGCCGGCGTGCTCGACCCGAGCGATTCGCTCGAGAATCACGTTCGCGACACCCTGGTCGCAGGTGCAGGGCTGTGCGACGAGGCCAACGTCCGCACATTGGTCGAGGAGGCACCCAAGGCACTGCGATACCTGATGCGCCTCGGGGCCGCGTTCGATCCGGCCCACGAAGGCAGTGGCCCGGCCCTCACTCGGGAAGGTGGGCACAGCCACAATCGGATCGTTCACTCCGGTGGCGACCAGAGTGGGGCCGAGGTGCAACGCACCCTCGACGAGAACGCGATCGCCGCCGGCGTGGAGGTGATGGACCGAGCTTTTGCACTCGATCTGTTGGTGGGCATCAACTCGGCGGGAGAGCGACAGGCGGTCGGCGTGCGAATCGCCCGGATCGACACCGAAGGAAACGTCATCTCGGTCGGCGTCGTGACCGCGCGGGCCGTCGTGTTGGCGACGGGTGGGTACGGCCAGGTGTTCGCGAGCACCTCGAACCCGCCGGCGGTCACGGGCGACGGCCTCGCGCTCGCGCTGCGAGCCGGGGTGCCGGCCCGCGACATCGAGTTCGTGCAGTTCCATCCGACCGTCCTGTGGCGTGGGCCGGACGCCAAGGGTCAGCAGGCCTTGGTCAGCGAGGCGGTGCGTGGCGAGGGCGCCATCCTGTTCGACGCGGCCTGCGCACGGGTCATGCTCGGTGTGCACCCCCAGGAGGATCTGGCACCTCGCGATGTGGTCGCTGCCGCGATCAGCCGGCGCATGGCATTGGCTCCAGCCGGCGTCGACGATCACGTCTACCTCGACGCCACGCACATGGGCGAGCGCTTCCACACCCGGTTCCCGGGCATCACCGCGGCATGTCGTGAAGCGGGCATCGAGCCATCGCGCGACCGGATCCCGGTGGCTCCTGCGGCTCATTACGTGTGTGGCGGAGTGGTCGCCGGTCTCGACGGGCGCACCGAGATGTCGGGGCTGTACGCGGTCGGCGAGGTGGCGTGCACGGGCGTGCACGGTGCCAATCGGCTGGCGAGCAACAGCCTCACCGAAGGCGTGGTGGCCGGCACCCGCGTCGGCCGCGACCTGGCGTGGGAGTTGCCCGAGGACGTGACCTGGATCGAGGAGGTGATCGACGACGATCTCCGTCTCGTCGATCCCGACCGGCGCACGGTGATCCGTACGGCGATGTCGAAGCGAGTCGGTGTGCTGCGGACACCCGAGGATCTCGATGCGGCCGCACGAACCCTCGACCTCCCGGCCGACGCGGCGGAGTGTGGTCGCGAGGCGTGGGAGGCCACCAACCTCCTCACCGTCGCGAGGGCTGTGGTCGCAGCGGCGACATCACGAACCGAGAGCCGTGGATGCCATCGTCGCACCGACTATCCCGAGCCGCGCGCCGAATGGTTGGTGCATCTCGACGTCCGCCTCGACGTGACCGGGGACATCGTGGTCTCGCTCGCGCCGACGGCCACCGCTCCCCGTCCCCGATCCGAGGTCTGACCAGATGTTCGTGTTCCACCCGCTCAGCGACGACACAAGGCACCGATTGATCACGGGTGGGCTCGACCCTGACGCCGTGGCCGCCCTCGTTCGACATGCGATCGCCGAGGATCTCGCCGGCGGCATCGACGTCACCTCCACCGCGACCGTGCCGGCCGATCAGCGCAGCGTGGCCGAGTTCGGTGCTCGCAAGCCGGGCGTCGTCGCCGGCCTTGCCTTGGCCGCTGCGGTCATCGACGCGGTGTGTGGCGCGACCTCCAGCGACTTCGACTACCTCGTCGCCGATGGTGCCCGCGTCGATGGCGGCACGGTGGTGGCGCGCGTCGAGGCGCCCACACGTCTGCTGCTCACGGCCGAGCGCACCGCGCTCAACCTCGTCTGTCATGTGAGCGGCGTCGCCACGATCACCCGCCGCTGGGCCGACGCGCTCGACGGCACCGGCGCCGTGGTTCGCGATACACGCAAGACCCTGCCTGGTCTGCGGGCGCTGCAGAAGTACGGGGTTCGCTGCGGTGGAGGGCGGAACCATCGCATGGCCCTCAGCGATGCGGCGCTCGTCAAGGACAACCACGTGCTGGCTGCCGGCGGGGTTGCGGAAGCGTTCGCCGCCGTACGGGGTCTGGCCGCGACGATCCCCGTGGAGATCGAGGTCGATTCGCTCGATGGGTTGCGCGAAGCGATCGGCGCGGGTGCCGACGTGGTGCTGCTCGACAACTTCGACTTCGACCAGATGGAGGCGGCGGTGGCGATCCGCAACGACATCGGCCGCGGCGTGATCCTCGAAGCCAGCGGCGGGCTGACGTTGGAACGGGCTCGCCGTGTGGGCGAGACGGGCGTCGACTACATCGCGGTGGGCGAGCTGACCCACTCGGTCACGGTGTTCGACATCGGACTCGACCTGCGCGCGATCGTGTGATCACCTGGTCGGCTCGTCACGATCGCCTCAGGTGACCGCGATGAGATCGATGATCAGCACGAGGTCGGTGTCGGCGGGCAGGCCGAGATCGGGGTTGCCGGCGGTTCCGAAGGCATCGGTAAACGGGATCACGATCTGACGACGACCGCCGACCTTCATCCCGGCCATGCCCTCGATGATGCCCGGCAGCGAGCCTTGCTCGACGAATTGGATCGGTTGGGGTTGGCCCTCGGCCCAGGTGGAGGTCAGTTCCTCGCCGGTGTCGCCGCGGTAGGCGATCAGGTGCAGGTAGGCGGTGTCGCCGAGCGCGAGCTCGGTGCCGGTGCCATCGACGAGGTCGTCGATCAGCACGTCGTCCCGGTTGGCGGCACCGGTGACGGTGACCGTGGGTGCATCGGCCGGATCGGTGGCAGGGATGATCGCGAGCACATCGACCACGAACGAGAGCGCATCGCCCGGCTGGATGATGTCGCCCTGCGGGGTGTCGCCGTACGCCAGGTCGGCGGGGATGTCGAGCTGGCGCTGGCCGCCCGCCTTGACGCCGAGGAGACCTTCCTCCCAGCCCGCGATCACGCTCTGGGCACCGAGGGTCACCGGAAACGGCTGGCCGCGGTCGTAGCTGTTGTCGAACTCGGTGCCGTCGGCCGAGCGGACGCCCACGTAGTTCAGAATGACGGTGTCGCCGGCGACGGCACCGTCGCCCTCACCATCGGTGAGGTCGGTCACGATCAGCTCGGTCACCTCGCCGGACGGGAGCACGACCGTCGGCTTGGCGGATGCTCCCGGAACCGACGTCTCCGTTGTGGCCGACGACTCCGTCGTGGTCGGTCCTGAGTCTTCGGTGTCGAGTGACTCACCGCAGCCGGCGATGAGCAGGGTGGCGGCCAGCGCCAGTGGTGCGATGCGGGGGGAGGCGAGAAAACGCATCCCGGGAGGGTATCGGCCGGGTGTCATCACCGGCCGTCAGCTAGAACGGGTGCGACATGTGGAACGTGCTGCGCACCAACCCCGACATCCGAGCGCTGTTCGTTGCTCAAGTCGTGTCGTTCATGGGCGACTGGTTCGCGTACGTGGCGTTCGTCGGTCTGGTGCAGGAGCTGACCGACGCCCCGATCCTGGTGACCATGGTGTACGTGGCGCAGTCGTTGCCCGCGTTCGTGATGGCGGGTATCGCTGGGCCCGCTGCCGATCGGTTCGACCGGCGCAACATCATCCGCGCCGTGTCGGTGGTGCAGGCCGTCGCCGCGGCCGGGCTGCTGCTCGTGCGATCGGCCGACAACCTGTGGCTGGGGTTCGTCTGTCTGTGCGCGATCTCGGCGCTCGGCTCGTTCGTCGGTCCCTCGGCTCAGGCCGGCCTCCCCAACTTGGCGAGGTCGCCCGAGGAGCTCACCAAGGCATCGTTGCTGTTCGGGTCGCTGTGGGGCGCCATGTTGGCGATCGGTGCCGCAGTGGGTGGAGTGGTGGCGAGCGTGTTCGGGCGCGATGTGGCCTTCCTCGCCAACGCGTTGTCGTTCGTCTTCGCGGTCGGTGCGGTCTCGCTGATCCGCAAGCCGATGCAGGTTGCGCGCGCCGCGGACGCGGGCCCCTCGTCGCGGATGCGTCCGATCGCCGACATGCGTGAGGCCTTCGGGTTCGCGCGGCGCGACGCGGTGCTGTTGGCGCTGATGGCGTCGAAGGCCACGTTCGCGATGGGCGCCGGGATCGTCGGCCTGTTGGCGGTGCTCGCCACGGAGGAGCTCGGCGGCGGTGATGCTGCGACGGGCATGTTGATCGGCGCGCGCGGGGTAGGCGTCGCGCTCGGTCCGCTGATCGCGGCGCGACTGGTGGGACCGTCGATGTCGCGCGTGCTGTTGTTGTGCGGCGGCGCAGGTCTGTCGTTCGGCTTCTGCTATCTGGGCCTCAGCCTTGCGCCGACGCTCGCGATCGCCGCGCCGTTGGCGTTCTTGGCCCATCTCGGAGGCGGCGCGCAATGGACGCTCTCCACGTACGGCCTGCAGCGGCGCGCACCCGATCACATCCGCGGGCGCATCATCGCCGGCGACTTCGGAATCGTCACGCTGATCATCACGCTCTCGAACCTGTCTGCCGGCGCCTTGGCAGGCGTGGTCGGAGCCCGTGTCGCGATCGCGACCTTCGCCGCCCTCGGCATCGCTGCGGGGGCGTCCTATCTGGTGCTGACCAAGCCGATCAGGGCGAGGCTGGCCGCCGAGCAGTCGCCGGAGCCGACGATCATCCCAGCGGGTTGAGCGGACGGATCGACCGCAACCAGTTCTGCTCTGCCTCGGCCATCGGTGTACTGGGTGGACCCTGGACGAACGGCCACAGCTCCTCGGCCATCTTGCGGTAGTTGCCGGTCGCCGTCAGCTCGCCGAGCAGTGCATAGAGCCCGAGGTTGATCCGTTGGATGAACACGAACGCCTTCGGGACCGTGGCGTACTGCGAGATCGGACTGCTCCGGTCGAAGGTGTGGCGCACGATGCGGCTGGCGTACTCGCCGGACCACGTGACCTGCTTGTCCTCGCGGACGCTCTCGTAGAACTGACTGAAGTACACGCCCACGTCGTCATCGGCGACGGGTGCGTCAGGCTGGAGCATGCCGGCGTGCTCGAGGATGCGGCGGAAGGCGGGGACGTCGTGCTCGTAGGCGGCGGCGCGCACCATCGACACGAAGGTGTGCATCTCGGCATCGCTGAAGTGCTTGACGAGTCCGAAGTCGAAGAAGGTGACCTTGCCGTCTCCGTGGAAGACGTAGTTGCCCGGGTGCGGATCGCCGTTGAACAGGTGCATGCCGTACAGGCTGCGGAACACGAACCGGAACAGCGTCTCGCCGATCATGTCGCGTTGGCGCTGGTCCCACGTGAGTGCCTCGGCCCAGGAGTGCCCCGTCACCAGCTCGGTGGTGAGCACGCGGCGGGTGCTGAGCGACGGCACCACGTCGGGCACGTGGATGAAGGGGTGATCGCGGTAGTGATCGGCGAAGATCATCTGGTTGCGCGCCTCGAGCTCGTAGTCGAGCTCGTCGGTGATCCGCTCCTTGATCTCGGCCACCATCTCGTCCGGATCGAGCCCGCCGAAACCCTGCCGCAGGATGGCTCCGAGCAGGTCGGCGTTGCGGAGGTCGGCAGAGATCGCCTCACGGACGCCCGGGTACTGGACCTTCACGGCGACGGCCCGTTCCTGCCCGGTCTCGGGGTCGATCACGACCGCCCGATGCACCTGGCCGATCGATGCGGATGCCAGAGGTTCGGGGTCCCACTCGACGAACAACTCGTCGGGTCTGCGGCCGAGTTCTTCGAGGATCACCTGAGCTGCCAGGTCGGCGCTCATCGGCGGCGCGTTGGACTGCAGCTGCGAGAGTGCAGCTCGCAGTGGACCGGGGAGGCCCTCGTCGAGGTAGCTCGCCATCTGGCCGAGCTTCATCAACGCGCCCTTCATGTTCCCGAGTCGCTCGCCGATCGCCTCGGCGGTCTTCAGTTCGCGCTCGTGATCGAGCTCGATGCGTCGTTCGGCGGATGCAAACACCTTCCGGGCCGCCGCCGAGGCGTAGGAGCCGCCGACCTTGAGACCGAGCGAGGCGATGTCGAGGTTGCGCCGGAGGCGCACGTCGCGTCGATGCCTGAGGGCGAGCGAACCTGCGACGGCGCCCGCGACACCCAGGATCGTCGTCACCGCCATCGCCGCTCGCTTCACCCCCAGAGGATGCCCCGGTTCGTCGCGACTTCCGCCCGATGTGCCACCCGCCCACCCGAGTCCGGGCCCGTGTGGACGGGGAGCTGGCCGTCAGGCGTTGGTGGCGATGGGCGTGTCGAACCGGGCGCGCTCGACGACGCTGTGGGTCGCCCGGAGCAGCGTGGGCACGAATCGATCGGCGTTGGCCACCACGGCGTCGTGGTCGCCATCGACGCGGAATGCTTCGGCACCCTTGATCGACTCGAACAGACGCACCTGACGGCGCACGGGCACCACTCGATCGCGCATCGTGATCACCACCGACGTGGGCACGTCGATCTCGGCCAACCATGGCCGCGACGAGAACGACCCGATCGCCTTGCCTGCCTCGAGCACCGTCCGCCAGTCATGCATGCTCGCTTCCTGCACGGCCCAAGGTTCCCATTGCTCCGTCTTGCGTTGGAGGTACAGCTGGGCGGTGAGCCAGCGACGGGCCTGCAGCGGGGTGAGCCTGGCGACAGCGGCCAGGCCGGAGAGTCCGAGGAAGCTCAGCCGCTCTTCGCGCGAGGTGACGAAGTACCCCGACGTGGCACAGAGCACGAGACCTGCGACCCGATCCGCATGCTGGCGCCAGATGAGCTGAGCGATCGGTCCGCCCATCGAGTAGCCGACCGGGATGAATCGCTCGACGCCGAGGACATCGCACACGGCCACCACGTCGTCGGCACAATCCTCGAGCCGGAACTGCTTCCTCGACCGGATGCCGCGACCGTGGCCACGATGGTCGATCGCGATCACCCTGTAGTGACGCCCGAGCGGGTGATAGGTCGTGAACCAGTTGAGGTCAGCGGTGGCGGTCCAACCGTGGAGCAGCACCAGCACCGGCGCGCCCGGCGGCCCTTCGACCTGACGGATGAACGTCGTACCTCGTCCGGGCAGCTCCATCGCTGCGCCGGCCGGGAGTGTCGGGGACGAAACGCGCCCGCCGTCGCGCGGCGTCACTCAGCGGTCTCCACCTCGAGGACCTTCACCTTCAACGGGCCGTGGGGTGCCTGGTACTCCACCGTGTCGCCAGGGCTCCTGCCGAGGAGCGCCATGCCGAGCGGCGACTGCGGGCTCATCACATCGAGAGCGTCGGACTTCTCCTCGGGATGGCCGATCAGATAGCGCTCGGCCATGTCGTCGTCGTCGCCGTCGTACACGATCGTGACGATGGTGCCCGGGCCGATCAACTCGGCGTCGCCGACTTCGAAGATCTCGTGGTTGAGCGGGTGGAGCAGGTGCTCGAGGTAGCCAACAAGATCGAAACCGCTCGCCTCATGGGCGATCTCAGCGAGAACGGCGACTACCACGCCGCCAAGGACGAGCAGGGCCACATGGAGG
>JAYUSX010000478.1:0-6932 GCA_043755475.1 Actinomycetota bacterium | reverse complement strand
GTCGATCGACTCGTCGATCTGGCCAGTCGCTCGCCGAGCGCGGGCAAGACGCAGGGGTGGCACCTGGTGGTGCTGGAGGGTGAGCAGACCGATCGATTCTGGCGTCATGCGTTCCCGACTGAGCGACGGGCCGGCTTCACCTGGCCCGGCCTGTTCGGTGCGCCGGTGATCCTGCTGCCGTTCGTCGATCCCCAGGCCTATGTGGCGCGCTACGCCGAGCCCGACAAGGCTCGTACGGGACTCGGAGCCGGGCCTGACGCGTGGCCGACCCCGTATTGGACCGTTGACGGGTCGATGTCGGTGATGACGCTGCTGTTGGCTGCCGAAGACGCGGGGTTGGGTGCTCTGTTCTTCGCCGTGTTCAACGGCGAGGGCCAGGTGCGCGCCGAGCTGGGCGTCCCTCGCGGGATGCAGCTCCTGGGGGCGGTCGCGCTCGGCTGGCCGTCTCCCGAACCGAGCCCAGGTGCCAGCGCCACCCGCGTCCGCCGCTCGCCAAACCAGATCATCCACCGCAACGGCTGGTCACCCCGCGATGAGAGATGAGTGCCTGTGGGCCACCGATCTCTCATCACGCCGTCGTGCAGCCCATGGGCGATGAGAGATGAGGGCGGCAGGGGCACTCATCTCTCATCGCCGGTCGAGGCGAGTTGGACGCGGAGGGTGGTGACGTCGGTGGCGGGTTGCTGGCACGTGAAGTCGCGGCACACGTAGGCGAGGCCGTCCGTGCGGGCGTGCCACAGCGGCGACTCGTAGGGCTCACCCCACGCGATCACCGAGTTGGGTCGCCAGGTCTCGAGCGCCACGGCCAGCAGGTCGGGTCGGTCGCCCACGATCGCGATCTCGGTCGTGCCGCTCGAACGCAGGTCGATCGCGGCGAGGGCGTTCGAGAACGCGCTCGGGGCCTTCGGGATCACCGTGGCCAGCAGGCGCAGGATCTGGTCGGCGAGGTTGGCGTAGCGCTGCTGGCCGGTGAGCGCAGCCAGCCGTAGCAATGCCATCGCTGCGACCGAGTTGGCCGACGGGGTGGCGTTGTCCATCAGGTCCTTCTGGCGGACCACCAGTCGCTCGGCGTCGTCTGCCGTGGTGAACAGGCCGCCGTGATCGAGATCCCAGAAGTGATCGAGCAGGGTGTCAGCCGTCGCCATTGCGTGTTCGATCCAGCGCGCCTGCCCGGTCGCTTCGGCCAGACGGGTGAATGCATCCACGACAGCCGCATGGTCGTTGGCGAGCGCCGCATGACGGGCCCTCGGTTCGCCGTCGGCCTGCCACGAACGCGACCAGCGCCCGTCGGGAGCGCGCAGCTCGCGCAGCAGGAACTCGCCGTTGGCGATCGCTGCCTCCAACCAGTCGGCACGACCGAATGCTGCGGCCGCTTCGGCGAGGGTGGCGAGCATGAGGCCGTTCCACTCGGTGAGCACCTTGTCGTCGAGGCCGGGCTTCGGCCGATCGTTTCGCGCTGCGAGCATGGCGATCCGGGCGCGCTCGACGACGTCCGGCCGGCGGAGGTCGCCACGGTGGAACAGCCGGGCCGGGATGACCTTGCCCTCGAAGTTCCCGTCCACGTTTTCGGGCCGGGTGAACTCGTACCAGTCGAGGGCCGCGTCGGCGGCCTCCACATCGTCGCCGACGGCAGCGCGCACCTCGTCGGCGGTCCACACGTAGAAGGCGCCTTCGTGGCTGTGTCCCTCGGCATCGAGCGAGTCGGCGTCCTCCGCGGAGAAGAACCCTCCGTCGGCATGGCGCAACTCACGCAGCACGTAGTCGATGGTCTCGCTCGCCACGTGGCGGTACACGGGGTCGTCGAACACGAGGGCAGCTCGCACGTAGATGCGTGCGAGCAGCGCCTGGTCGTACAGCATCTTCTCGAAGTGAGGCACCAGCCAACGGTCGTCGGTGGAGTAGCGAGCGAAGCCTCCGCCGAGGTGGTCGTACATGCCGCCGGATGCCATGGCCTGCAACGTGGTGTCGACCACCGTTCGAGGGTCGGGATGGCCGGTGCGCACATGGGCGCGCAGCACGAGTTCGATGCTGTTCGTCGACGGGAACTTCGGTGCTGTGCCGAACCCGCCCCACTGCGGATCGAACGATCCTGCGAGCTGCTGCAGGCCGAGGTCGATCTCGGTCGTGCCGGGGATCTCGTTCGCCGCTTCGACCGTTCGGGTGCGGTCGATGGCCTCCATCAGCGCGCCGACGTTCTGTTGCACGTCGGCCGGCTTGTTCCGCCACACGTCGTCGATCGCCGCGAGCAGCTGCAGGAACTGAGGCTTGGGGAAGTAGGTGCCGCCGAAGAACGGCTTGCCGTCGGGCGTGAGGAACACCGTCATCGGCCACCCGCCGCGGCCGGTCATCGCCTGGACTGCGTCCATGTAGATGGAGTCGACGTCGGGGCGTTCCTCACGGTCGACCTTGATGCTCACGACCAGGCGGTTGGCCACCTCCGCCACCTCGTCGTCCTCGAAGCACTCGTGTGCCATGACGTGGCACCAGTGGCAGGCCGAGTACCCGACCGAGAGCAAGATGGGCATGTTGCGTTCGCGGGCGGCCTCAAAGGCCTCGTCGCCCCACGGGTACCAGTCGACCGGGTTGTCCTGGTGCTGGCGGAGATACGGAGAGGTCTCGGTGGCGAGGCGGTTTGCCATGTGACTCACCGTAGGGGAGCGGGTGCCGAGGTTCACACGGGGGCGCGAGTCAGGAGTGATCTACGGTGGCGGCGGCACAGCTCGTTCTCGGGGGCGTTGTGTCGAGCGAGCGACAGCGAACAGGTGTCGCGTCGGCCGGACGGGTTGCCAGACGGGGGAGAGATGGTCGAACGAAGCGACCACACGCTGATCGAGCGGTTGGAGCGGGCGGAGCGCCGCGAGCGCGCGCTCGCTGCGGTGCTGCGCCTCGTGGCGATGGATCGCATCGACCTCGAAGCGGTGTTGATCGGCATCGCCGAGCAGGCGGCCGGGCTGTTCGATGCGCCGTGGGCCGCCGTTTTCGTCGCCGAGAACGGCGAGATCGGCATGTATTTCCACAGGACGTTCGACGAGCCCGGCGTGGCGCGTCAGGGCCGCGGAGGCCGAGAGATGTCCAGCACTTCAGCGCTCACAGCAGTGCTACGCGACCGAAACGTGCTGCGCTTCGATGACCAGTCCGCGATCGGCGACGAGTACGCGCAGTCGCGAGACGCCGCACGTGAGTCCGGCGTCAAGTCTGCGGTGTTCGTTCCGATCCCCGCTGGCGGCCTGGCGCTGGGCATTTGGGTCTCCAAGCGTGTGGTCGACCCGTTCACCGACGACGACGTCGCGCTGCTGCAGGCCTTCGCTGCGCAGGCGGCCAACGCGGTGGAGAGCACGAGGCGAGCCGCAGAGTTGGGCGCTGCGAACGCCGAGCTCGCGGAGTCGCTGGAGCTGCGGACAGCCACCAGTGAGATCCTGCGGCTGATCAGCGATCACCCCGGTGATCTGAGGGAGGTGTTCCGCGGCATCGTGGAACGGGCCGCCACCCTGTGCGACGCGGCTGCGGGGAGCGCGCAACAGTTCGTGGGTGACGAACTGGAGTTCGTCGCTCACAGCACCGAGAGCGGCCAGCGGCTGGTCGGTACGCGCGTGCCCACCACACTCGTGGCGGATCTTCGTGGCCCGACCTACATCGACGACATCCACGAAATGAGGCAGACCGGCACGCCGGCGCGCAGCGTGCTCTCCGTCCCGCTGATGAACGGCGACGAGCTGTTCGGCCAACTGACCGTCGTGCGCCTCGAGGTTCGGCCGTTCGAGCCGCGCCATGGCCGCATCCTCCAGTCGTTCGCCGACCAGGCCGCGGTCGCCATCGCCAACGCCAACCTCTTCAACGATCTCGGTGCGGCCCTCGAGCGGCAGACGGCGATGACGGATGTGCTCGACGCAGTGAGCATTGCGCGGCTCGATCTGCAACCCGTGTTCGACGCCGTGGCCGAGCACGCCGTCCGACTGTGTCGTGGGGCATCGGTGGCACTGTTCACCGCGGACGATGACGGCCTCCGGCTCCGTTCGGTCGACGGGGCGATCCAGACCTGGGACGACCCCGGGTTGCCCGAGTCGGAGAAGAAGGCGGCACGCTGGCCGGTGGCCCCGACCACGCCCATCGGCGAAGCCGCGAGCACTGGACGGCCGGTTCACGTCGCCGATTGGCGCGAGGTGCCTGCTGAACGTTGGCCCGACTCACGGATGCAGCTCTCCGGGATGCAGACACACCTGGCGGCACCGATGTTGCGCAACAACGAGGTCGTCGGCGTGATCGCCTTCAACCGTGTGGAGGCCGGCGGCTTCACCGACGGTGAGATCGCGCTGCTGCAGACGTTCGCCAATCAGGCGGCGATCGCGGTCGACAACGCGCGACTGCTGCGCGAGATCGAGGAACGCAACGTCGACCTGCGTGAGTCGCTGGAGCTGCAGACGGCCACGAGCGAGGTGCTCCGGCTGATCAGCGACCACCCGGGTGCCCTGCACGCGGTGATGCAGGGTCTCGTCGAGCGGGCAGTGCGCCTGCTCGATGCCGACCAGGGAGGTGCCTCGCAGCTCGACGGCGACGACACCACGTTCGTCGTCGCCGACACGGCTTCCCCGGAGGTCGTAGGCGTGCGCGTCCCGCTGTCGCCGGTATTGCGGCAGGTGATCTTCTCGGACTCGATCGAGCCCGTGCTGTTCGACGACGTGCAGCAGCTTGTGACCGACGGACTCGCCACACCCCAGGCGGCGCAACAGGTGCGCAGTGGGATCATCGCGCCGCTGTTCGCCGACGGTCGCCCGTTCGGCGCCCTGCGGCTCGGCCGGTTCGACGTGCGTCCGTTCACGGAGGACGACGCCCGAGTGTTCCGTGTGTTCGTCGAGCAGGCGACGATTGCGATCTCCAACGCGAAGCTGTTCAACGACCTCGACGCTGCATTGGAACGCCAGACGGCGATGACCGACATCCTCGACGCGGTCAGCACATCACGATTCGACATGCAGCCGGTGTTCGAAGCCGTGGCCAGCCACGCGAACCGACTCTGTTCGGGCACCGGCGCCGCCATCTTCGTGAAGGAGATGGACGAACTGGTGATCAACGCCGCCGGCGGGATGGACGACGCCAGCGAGCTCAAGCAGCGGATCCCGATCGACATGACGTCGCCCGCAGGCATGTCGGCCATCTCCGGGCAGCCGGTCCACATCACCGATCTCGACCAACTGGCCGACCGGTTCCCGAACTCTCCGGCGCGCATCTCGGGCCGGCGCAGCGTGCTGTGCCTCCCGATGAACCGCAACGCCGAACTCCTGGGGGTGGTCGCCTTTGCCCGGCAGGATCGCGGCGGCTTCACCGATGTCGAGATGTCGTTGCTGAAGACCTTCACCGACCAGGCCGCGATCGCGGTCGACAACGCCCGACTGCTGCGGGAGATCGAGGAGCGCAACAGTGACCTCGCCGAGTCGCTGGAGTTGCAGACCGCGACGAGCGACGTGCTGAGGTTGATCAGTTCCCGCCCGGGTGACCTCCAAGCCGTTATGACCGGGCTCGTCGAGCGCGCCGCGCGTCTGGTCGGTGCCGATCAAGGCAGTGCATTCCGAAACGAGGGCGACGGTGTCAGGTTCCTCGTGGACACCGTGTATCCCGAGCAGGTGGGTACCACGTACCCGGTGGCGCCGGAGATGAGAGTCGCCTTCGAGAACTCATCCAGCCCGA
The DNA here is from genome assembly GCA_043755475.1 of Actinomycetota bacterium. Classification (GTDB taxonomy): domain Bacteria; phylum Actinomycetota; class Acidimicrobiia; order Acidimicrobiales; family Ilumatobacteraceae; genus VFMC01. Next base: position 1,250 of record JAYUSX010000478.1, on the reverse strand, counting down.
TGCTGATCGACGACATCCAAGCACTCGTGCGCGAAGGCCTCGTGTCACCGGAGATGGCCAGAGATCTGGGCAGTTGTCTCAGCGTGCCGTTGTGGGCCGATGGCGAGCTGTACGGCAGTCTCAACCTCAATCGCTTCGACGTGCGGCCGTACACCGATGACGATGCGCGCATCGTCATGGCGTTCGCCGAACAGGCCAGCATTGCGATCTCGAACGCGCGCCTCTTCAACGACCTCGATGCAGCGCTGACCCGGCAAACCGCGAACGCGGAGATCCTTCGGGTGATCAGCACCGCGCCTGGAGACCTCGGGCGGACGCTGCCCGAGATCGCGCTTGCTGCGCGTCGCCTCACGTCTGCGTTCGACATCGCGATCACGTACGGCGATGACAGTGGGATCTCCGTGTGGGACGAGCCCCGAGGCTTCCGAACGATGGACGCTGCGATTCGTGTGCCGGGCTCGAACCAGTTGCTCGACTCGGTTCGTGCCACGCGTCGGCCTGGCCAGTTGGTCGGGCCTGTCGAGCAGTGGTTCGCCACAGACCCGTTCCTCGCGTCGTTGGCGGAGGCCGACGGCATCGTCGAGGGGGTCGTCCTGCTCGTCCCGATGCAGGGCTCGATGGGCAAGACCGGTTTCATCCTGGCTCGTCGCAAGGTGCCGGTTCCGTTCTCCGCCGAGGAGATCGCGATGCTCGAGGAGTTCACCGCCCAGGCGGTGATCGCGTTCGACAACGCCGACTTGCTCGCAGCGCTGGAGTCCCGCAACACAGACCTCGCGGAGTCGCTCGAGCTGCAGACCGCGACCAGCGAGGTGCTGACCCTGATCAGTGCCAACCCGGGCGACCTGCGGGTGGTGCTCGACGGCATCGCCGAACGGGCAGCAGCGTTGGGCGGTGCGGCCACGGCGCAGCTGATGCTCGTCGACGGTGATGTCTTGCGGTTCGAAGGCATGTGGTCGATGCGCGACGACCTTCCTTCGGTTGTCGGGTGGGAGGTGCCGATCTCGCTCGCTGGTTTCAACCTCCAGGCCCGTGATCGGCGCGTTCCGAGATTCGTCGACGACTTCGCTTCGTGGGCCCACGAGCGAGACGACCCGACCGCGCGACGCTTCGACGAGTTCGCCATTGGCAGCTTCGTGTCCGTCGCGCTCCTGCGCGGGGACGAGTGGCTCGGCAACATCAACCTCGGCCGCTTCGCCGTCGACCCGTTCGACCCCAAGGTCGGCCCGATGCTGCAGGCGTTAGCCGATCAG
>JAYUSX010000477.1:0-18460 GCA_043755475.1 Actinomycetota bacterium | reverse complement strand
GTGCCGAGGTCGAGTTCGCGTGCGGCCACCATCACCTGTTGCACCCGGCCATCGAGGTCGTAGCGGTCGATGTCGAGATCGCGAATGGTCAGGCCGGCGCGCAGACCCTGATCGTTGCGGAACCGCTCGACGAGCTGGCCGGGGTTGAGCAACCGAACGTTCTTCAGAGGCTCGATGTCGTCGGTGATCTCCGACGCCGTGAGCGACCCGAACTCCACGGTCGGCTCGGAGATGTCGGCGATGTCGAGCGCCTGGCGCGTGGCGGTGATGTTGCGCTCGATGTAAACGGCCTCTCGGTCCTTCTGGTTGGGGTTCACCACCAACGCCTGCACCGCAGCGGGATAGATGACGCCGCCCAGCAACGCCACCACGGCCCACAACGCAGAGGCGACCACGGGAAGGCGCCAGGAGTCGGTCTTCAGCGTGGACAGGAACAGCGCCGCCACGAGCAGGGCGATCAGCGCAAGCAGCACCACCGCCGGCAGTTGGGCGTTGACCACCGAGTAGGTCGCACCTTGAACGAAGCCGCGCCGTTCGGTGGTGAGCTCGTAGCGAGTGACCCAGTAGTCGCCGGCCTTCACGATCGCGAGCAGTGCCAGCAACACCGCGATGTGCGCCTTGGTGGCCCGCCGCACCTTGGGCTTGGGCGGCTGGAGCACGACGCCACCGTTGAGCACATGGGTGAGCAGCACCAGCAAGGTGATGAAGATCAGCGCTGCGTACAGCCAGTCGAGCGTGAAGGTGATGAACGGCAACCGGAAGATGTAGAAGCCGATGTCGTTGCCGAACTGAGGATCGGAGATGCCGAACGGCTTGCTGTTGCGAAACAACATCCAGGTGGTCCACTGGCCGGTGGCCGGCAGCGCGAACAACAGCCCGAAGAAGACCGCGACCACCACTCGCATCAGTCGCAGTCGACGACCGAACAGCTCGTGGAACCGCTCGACCACAGGATGCATGTTGGCCGAGAACGTCAACGGTGCCAGCCGGTCGGCGATCACCAGGTTGAGCACGGCCACAGCGATGAAGACGCCACCGAACATCGCGAACAGCGTGATCTTGCTGAGCAGAACACCCCAGAACACGTCGCCGCGCCCCACGCTGGCATGCCAGAGGTAGTCGGTGTAGAAGCCGGAGAGGAACCGTGCCGACAGCAATAGCGCGATCACCGCCACCGCCACCACGATGAGGGCGACACGCCCCCGGTCGCCCAGTCTGGAAGAACGTTCGCTGGACGGGAGGTCGGAAGGTGTCCGCATGACGGCGGAGGTTATCGGTCCCGGTCGATCTCGCCGAGTCGCGGCCGATGGTTGTCGTCATCGGGCTGGGTCGGCGGCGATTCGCGCCGCGCGCACCGGGCCCGACGATGTGCCCGCCACGACACGCGACGGGTGGTCAGGTCAATCTGCGGGGGCGATCATGCACCGACAGCCACTGTGCGCGGGGGCGCACAGATGGTCGGTGGGGAACGCCTCGCCAGCGCAGATCACGCCGCCGAGCGCGTTGTCCTCGGCGTCGGCGCACGCCGAGCCCGAAGGATCGACGAGCCAGCAGATCCGCGAGCCGGGCGCGACGCCCACGAAAGCGCCTCGCCCGAACGCCATGCGGGCCACATCGTCGAGATGCTCGTCGATGCGTTGGTTCTTCCATTCCCGATACGCGAGCCGCACCAGGGAGGCGAGTTCGATGTTGTCACCGTCGGCATCGCTCACACAACGCGCCAGTCGTTCGCGCAGCGGTGCCACCACCTCGGTCACGAGTGTGTCGACAGCAGGTGCGATCACCGACGCCTTCTTGGCGGCTCGTTGCGCGGCCGAGACGTCGAGGCCCACCGACACAGCTCCAGCAGTCGCGGCGGCGATCAGCTCCGCCGCGATCGACGACCCGTAGCGCTCGCTCTGCTGGCGTTCGGTCGCCAACATCGAATCGAGCTCGCGGACGGGCTCCTTGCGGCGCAGCGCGTGCAGCACTTCGTTCTGCTCGTCGGCCAGCACCCGCTTGAGCTTGCGCGCCGAAGCGAGGATCAGCGGGGTGAGCGCTTCGTCCCGCCGGGCAAAGGGCGAATCGACCACGTCGACCACGGGTCTCGGTGCATCAGGGGTACTCGCGAACACCGAGACATCGCCGATGGCGAGCTCGTGGTCGACCAGCGCGGTAGGCGAATCGTCGGATTCACCTTGAGACGAGGTCGCGGCCGTCGACTTGCGACCCTTTCGCGTGCTGACGCGGACACCCGTCTCGCCGATGTCGGCGACGGGAGAGACCGCGTGTGGCGGTGCCTCGGTGGCCGCCACGGCGCGCTGTGCGACCGAGTCGGCGCGTGCGGCCCGCAGACGGGCGAACAGGTCGTCGGCCGATGTGCGTGCCAACGCGTGAGTCGTGGCCGGATCCCCGGAGCCGACATCCTCGGGCTCCACGGCGTCCTGGTTCGAATCGCTCTCGGTCTCGACGGCACCGTGAGCACCGAAATCGATCACCTCGACCACCTCATCGTGGTCGGCCGTACTGCGACGATCGCCCTCGGTGGCGAACAGCGAGACCACCGGAGCGGGCTCACGGTCATCACCGTCATCGGTCGTGGCTGGATCGTGTGGGGAGATGTCGAGCATCACCACCCGCTCACCGCTGTCGTCACCATCATCAGCAACGGCGTCATCAGCAACGGCGTCATCAGCGACGATGTCATCAGCGACGACGATGATTCCGTCTTCCACCTCGTCGTCGATCGCCAGTGACACGGCGTCGCTCTCGGCTCCCTGTTCAGCTTCGAGTTCAGCTTCGAGTTCAGCTTCGAAGTCAGCCTCGAAATCGGCATCTTCGTAGATCGTGACCGACGGATCGCCGTGCTCGACCGACGCGCCGTCGGCATGTTCATGTGTGACGGCCAGCGCCACGGTGGCGTCCGGGTCGGCCTCGGCTTCGAACGGATCGACGCGGGCGGCCTGGCGCTCGGGTGGACGCGGTGTGTTCGGCAGCATCAGCGGCACCGGCCCGGTGGTGGGCGACAGGTTCACGTACTCACTCGGCTCGCCCAACGGGGTCAGCTCCGCCATCACGTCGACCGCCACGAGGCGCGAACGCTCGAACGACTGCAACAGACGATCACGGCCATGGATGAGCTGCTCGATCTGCTGACGGGCGATCTCGCGCCGACGAGCCAGCTCGTTCAGCACCCGTTCGCGGTAGGCGCGCGCCTCGTTGACCATCTCTCGCCCTTGCTGCTTGGCCATCTCCAGCTCGGACTCGGCGTCGGCGGTGGCGTCGGTGCGACGGCGAGCGGCCTCGATCTCAGCGGCTTCGCGCACTCGTTGCGCCTCGTCGGCGGCCTCACGCAGCAGCCTCGCCGCGTTCTCCTCGGATCGAACCTTGATCTGCGACGCGCCATCACGGGCCGTGTGCAGGATCCGAGCCGCTTCCTCGCCCAGCATCTTCGTGACGAGCTCTTCGTCGAGGGCGACCGATGTGGGGGACGTGCTTCGTTGAGCGGTGCGGAGCTCGCGCTCGAGGAATCGTTCGCGCTCTTGCAGACGTGCCATCTCGGCCGCGACCATCCGCAAGAACTCACGCACTTCGTTCGTCTCGAAGCCCTTGCGTGCCGTCGTGAACGACGCTGACGCCACCGAGCTCGGTGCCGACGGGTCTGGTCGAGTGAAGGAGATGGCCATCGGGCTTTCAGCGTAGGTCTCCGGCACCCCTCTGTGGTGGCATGCCCATTCAGGTCCACGCCGCCGATCGCCCCTGTGTTCCGTCGCCGGTTTGTCCCACCGCCCGGCCGGCCGACTCAAGCCGCGTATGGATGTCGTGCTCTCGGCGACCGATCAGCTGGAGGGTTCGAAATCCGCGCCGGGCGTACCGAGCTCGAGCCCGTTGCCACCGAGGTCGGCCAACGCTGCGAGCGCCTGCTCGAGATCGTCGACGGGCACGATCGTGACCTCGTCGCCGGCCACCTCTCGAGCTCGTGCGAGGTCGGCCTCACCTTGCTCGCTGGGCACGATGAACACCTTCGCGCCCTGCTGACGCACGGCCGAGACCTTCTGTGCCAAGCCACCGATGGCACCGACGGTTCCGTCGATACGAATGGTTCCGGTGACGGCCACCTTCGTTCCGCCGGTGAGCTCGCCGGGAGTGAGCTCGTCGATGAGCGTGAGCGTGAACGCCAGCCCGGCGGACGGACCACCGATCGCTCCGCTGTCGATGTCGACCTCGAACGGGAGGTCGGCCGATGCGGTGTCGAACGGCTGGAAACCGATGATCGTGCGGTCGGTGCCATCGTTCGAGGCGATCAACTCGACCTCACCGCGCTTGGTGCCGCCTCCCGGCCGCTCGAATTCGATCTCGATCGTGTCGCCAGGTTCGTGTCGTTCGAGGATCGGGCCGAGGTCTTCGAGCGTCTCGAGCGTGTCGCCGTCGACGACGAGCAACTTGTCGCCCGGGTCGAGCAGATCATCGGACGGCGCATAGTCGACGCAGGTGGTGCCGGCCTCGTCGGCTTCCAAACAGACGAGATCGGCAACGATCACGTCGCCCGGGATGATCTCGGCCGGGTAGCCGAGACGGCTGAGCGCCACGTACTCGGCGGTCTCCTTGGCCGTTCGCATCATCTCGACGCTGAACTGGCGCTGCTGGTCGGGGGTCTGGGTGCCGAACTTGTCGTCGCGACTGAGGAACCCGACCTCTGGCTCGGAATCGCCGATGAACCAATCGAGCAGCGTGATCTCCGGCTCGCGGACGGTGACGAACAGGAACTCACCCTTCGCCGGATAGCGCTCCACCGCGTCGAACGCCAAGCGCGACGCGACGGGCTCGGCGTCAGCCGGCACCAGCGCGAACTCCGCCGCCTGGCCGGCGGCGTTCTCCGCGGCGAGGCTGGCCGGCAACACGCTCACCACGAGGATCGCACCGACCACGCTGAGGGCGACCGCTGCGAGGGGAATCGCCCACACACGATCAGACCGGTCAGGCGCCCGGACGGCGCGCGTCCGGCCCGATACCATCTCGTGTTGCGTGTCGTTGTCTGAGCTCACCACTGCCTCGGCCTGGATTGCCGGATTGGCGATCGTTGCGCTGATCGCCGCCGGGTGGCGCAAGCCTGCCAGAGCGAGCGCTCTTCCCGCACGCGAGCGACGCTGGTCACGCGAGCGTCCGGCCATCGAGGTGGCCGAGGCGGACGCCACGCTCCATCAACCCACGCCGCTGTGGCGCAAGGTGTGGGCGCTGGTCGCGGGCAGCGCGCTCGCCATCACGATCGGCGCGGTCATCGCCACGGTGGTCTCGTTCGGCATCGCCTTCACGGTCATTCGCCTCACCGACATGCTCCGGCGATGAACGCGCCTCGGCGTCTCCCACCCCCGACGCCCACCCCAACCCCAGGCATGCTCCGCCGATGAACCCACGATGGCGACAGCTCGCCGCGGCCGGGCACATGGGGGATGCCGTGTTGGCACGCGCAGGACTCGCCGATGCCGACCCTGCGGCCAGGGAGCTCGCCCTCGGCGCGTTGCATCGACTCGACGATCTCTCCACGGATGAGCTGCGAGCAGCACTCGCGGACGAGGTCGCCAGCGTCCGGCGGCGCGCGGTCGAGCTCGCGGCGTTGCGACCAGGCACCGGTCTGCTGCCTTCCCTCGCAGATCCCGACCCCACGGTGGTGGAGATGGCGGCGTGGGCGTGCGGCGAACACGAAGCCGTGACCGACGAAACGCTCGATCGATTGATCGATCTCGCCACCACGTCCGACGTCGCGCTCGTGCGCGAGGCGTGCATCGCCTCCCTCGGCGCGATCGGCGATGAGCGCGGGCTGCCGGCGATCCTGGCCGGCTGCGCCGACTCGCCCGCCGTGCGGCGTCGAGCAGTGCTGGCCCTGGCACCGTTCGATGGCAGCGAGGTGGAGGCTGCCCTCGATCGAGCGCTGGCCGACCGCGACTGGCAGGTTCGACAAGCCGCCGAGGACCTCCGCCGCGCCGCCAGCACGTGACCGTCCGACAGATCACCGGACCGGACTACTGACCTGATCGGCCGGCGCGGGGCTGCGTCAGAAGTCGTACCGGTAGACGTTCGTCTCGCGCGCGGTGAAGCCGATCCGTTGGTACAGCCGGTTCGCTGCCTCACGCGAGGGACGGCTGGTCAGGCTGACGCCTTTCACCCCACGTGCTCTCGCGTCGTCGAGCGCGGCACGATTCAACAGCTCGCCGATGCCATGGCCACGAGCTGCCTCGTCCACCACCACATCCTCGATCCAGGCCTTGACGCCGGTGGGGATTTGGTAGAGCACGAGGGTGAGGCTGCCGACGATCGCCCCGTCGAGTCGAGCGACGAACAGCGACGAATCGGGATCGGCCGTGATCGCCGCCAACGCCTCGAGATCGGGCGGCGCAGACGACGACAGCTGCGGCAGGATGCGGGCGATGCCCTCGCGCAGCTCTTCGGTGGCAACGGTTGCGATCTCGATGACGACACTCACGATCTGCACGCTACTGGTGTGCCCCGCTGCGCCGCTGGACTCCCGATCGCTTGACCACCCGGCCTAGCGTGCCCACATGGACGCATCCACCATCTCCGCGCTCGCTCGACGTCTGGGCTCGGTGCTCGAGCCCGTGATCGGCCAGGTGTACTTCTCTCCCGAGTGCCACGCGAACTACGTCGCTCTCGGCTTCGACCCGAGCAGCGGAGTCGCCGGCGGCGTGGCACTTCCCGACGGACCCGCCTACTTCACCAGCCGCGGCTCGGTGATGGGACAGGTGCCGGGCGAGCTGGTGGCAGCAGCGTTCGCCGTCTTCAACCCCGAGGTGGTGGTGCCGTGTGTCTCACTCGGCTGGTCACGAACAGACGCCGCCACGATCTGTGCTGCCCGCGACGACGGCGCCATCGCCCAGCTCCGCCGCATCCTCGGTGATCGGCCCGCCGGTCTCGATCGGGCGAACGACCTGCTGGCGCGCGCGGTCGGCGTGTTGCGACCTGAGGGGCGACCGCTGTTCGCGGGCCTGCTGTCACAAGCGATGCCCGACACCGATCTCGGTGCGATGTGGCGGCGCGGCGACATGCTCCGCGAGTACCGAGGCGACTCGCATACTGCTGCGTGGATCGCCGCGGGCTTCGACGCCACCGAGATCGGGCTGATGAGCGAGTTGTACTGGGGCCTTCCGATGCGCAGCTACAGCCGCACACGGGCGTGGACCGACATCCAGTTCGATGCCGCCCATGCTCGTCTCCAGGCGCGAGGCCTCCTCGACGACAACGGCTTCACCGAAGCCGGACGCGCCGCGCGCGAAGCGATCGAAGTGCACACCGATGCCCAGATGCTCCCGACGATCGACGCGCTCGGCGACGACATCGAGGAGCTGTTTGCGATCATGACGCCGTGGGGCGCCGCGGTGCGCGATGGCAAGGGTTACCTGTCGTCCGGCCCGCACGACCTGGCGTCGGCCGCCACGGCAGCGCGGCCCTGAACGCGGCTACGGTCCACCCATGATCCTCACGACGCTCGACCGCATCGATCCTGCCGCCTTCGCCGATCGAACCGGCTGGGCCGCAAAGCCCCAGGGTCTGTGCCGAGGGGAGGTGTGCGTCCCCGCCCCGGGTTCGCTGCGCGACGACGGCACCATCGACGTCGAGGTCGCGGCAGCCCGCCTGGGCATGCCCCTGGTGCACGATGCCGAGCACGACGTGTGGGCCGTCGGCCCGGCCACTGCGACCGGCCGCGCACTCAGCACGGCCGTCGCTGCCGACCCACAGCTCATCGCACGCGACGGCAGCTCGTTCCGCCTCAGCAGCCTGCACGGCCGGAAGGTGTTGCTGGTCGCCTGGTCCAGTTATTGAGGCTGCCGCGCGAGCTTGCCCGGGTGGCAGGCACTGCATGCAGAACTCGAGGCGCTCGGCGTCACCGTCGTCACGGTGGCACTCGACGTCGTGCCCGAACACACGTACCAATGGATCGATGCTGCCTCGCCCACGCACCCCAGCCTGATCGACACGTTCCACGTCACCGACGACCTGTTCGGATTCGTGAACATCCCGATGGCGATCTGGATCGACGAGACCGGCACCATCGTTCGCCCGGCCGAGGGCGCCTCGATCGAGCGCAGCCCGCTGCGCGACATGGAGATCCCCGAGGGATTGCCCGAGCGAATGGACCGGATGTTCCGGGAGGTGAAGAAGATCCCCGACGATGCCGAGGCGTACCGGGCAGCCGTCGTCGATTGGGCGCAGCGCGGTGCGTCATCGCCGTACGTGCTCACCGCGGACGAAGTGATCGCCCGGTCGCAGCCCCGAGGCGACGACGAAGCTCGGGCAGCAGCGTGCTTCGAGCTGGGCGAGCACCTCCGCCGCACCGTCGGCCCCGACGCGGCGGTGCCGTGGTGGCGTGAAGCGCACCGTCTGCATCCGGCGAACTGGACCTACAAGCGCCAGGCCTGGACCCTCGTGACCACGCCGGAGGGCGCGACCGAGAACGATCTGATGCAGGGCCCCAACGACGTCTACGTGGCAACTGGCTCGACGACGTCATCGCTGCGGGCGGTGGCGAGGCCTATACCGTGGTGCCCCAGCTCGGCGGCTGAGCCGACCGCGACATCTCGCGCTCTTCCTCCATCGACGCGGACCGTCGACTCACCGACGGGTGGATAACGTGGCGGCCATGGACCACCTGCGATGGCTGGGTCAGCCCGCCTTGCACCGGCCAACCGTGATCGCCGCGTTCACCGGCTGGAACGACGGAGCCGATGCGGCATCGAACGCGATGCGCCACCTCATCGAGGCGTGGGGCGCGACGCCACTCGCCGAGATCGACCCGGAGGAGTTCACGGATTTCGCGACGGTGCGACCCCACGTCCGTCTGGCCGACGGGGTGACCCGATCGATCGTGTGGCCCACGGTCGGAGCGTGGAGCGCGTCGACCCCCGGTGGCGACGTCATCCTCGTCCTCGGCCCCGAGCCCGCGTTGCGGTGGCGGCTGTTCTCCCAGCAGGTGATCAACCTCGCGCAGCGGTTCCAGAGCGGTCTCGTGATCACCTTGGGTGCGCTGCTCGCCGACGTGCCGCACACGCGGCCCGTGCAGCTGATCGGCACGGCCACCGATGGCCATCTCATCTCCCGCTTCGACCTGCAGCGCAGCCACTACGAGGGACCGACGGGCATCGTCGGGGTGTTGCACGACGCCTGTTCGACGGCGGGGCTCGACTCGGCATCGCTGTGGGCGGCCGTGCCGGCATATGCGTCACAGATCCCGTCGCCGAAGGCCTCGCTGGCGCTCGTCACCCGCGCCTGCGGCATCCTCGGCTCACCGACGCCGGTCGGCCGGCTGGCCCAGGAAGCCTTCGAGTACGAACAGCGCGTCAACGCGCTCGTCCACGACGACGACGACCTGGTCGGTTACGTCGCCCGACTCGAAACCCTCAGCACCGACGACGACGACGACGATGACGACGATGACGAGGACGACGACCTGGTCGGCGGCGAGCTCACCGACCTCGACGACGACGAGTCGGGCGATCCTGGCGGCCTGGCACCGATCGATCCGGCCGCCCTCGACAGTGACGAGTTCATGGCCGAGGTCGAGCAGTTCCTCCGCGACCAGCCCGAGCCCTGACCTGCCCGGTGGCTCTGACGGCGCGTCGGCTCTGATTCCTCGGACGGCGAGCTCGTCCGATCAGTGCGGCTGGCCGCGCCAGATCGGTTCGCGCACCGGCTCGAAGGTTGCCTGCACCCGGTCTCCGTCGATCGCCGAGAACGCCTGCGCGCCCCACCAATCGACCCCGGCGGTCGCGGCAGGCAGGGCATCCCGCGAGTACCAACCCACACCGGAGGTTTCGAGCGGGTGGCCGTTCAGGACACCGCCGACGCTGCGGCAGTGGAACAACAGCATGTACATCCCGAAACGGGTGAAGCCCATTCGTTGACCATCGATCACCGACAGCAGTTGCACGGGCTCGCACTCGATGCCGGTCTCTTCCAGCACCTCTTTCACGGCGACCTCTGCCGGCGAGTACCCGACATCGGCCCAGCCGGTCGGGTACAGCCAGATGCCGCTGTCGGCACGCTGCACCAGCAACACCTCTCCCGCTTCGTTGCCGACGATCGCCCCAACGGCCACCTTCGGCGTGACATACCCGGGCACGCCCTCCCCGACCGACTCGAGCCACTCCTGGACGAAATGGTCCTGTTCGCGGCGAACCTCGAGGGCATCGTCCGCAGCAGCCTTGATGTCGGCGGCCACGTGCAGCACCTCTTCGAACCGTTCCTTCTCGTACAGGCTCTGCGTGAAGCCGAGTCCGGTACGAGCGATGCCAGCGAGGGTCTCGCTCCAACGCACAAGGTCACGGGTGAAGTCGGGCGGTCCGGCAGCGTCGCTCACGGCATCGACCATACGGCACGCGTCACCGATGGGTCTCGTCGGTCGGTCGGTCCGTGCACGGGCGCAGCGGGCACCCGGTACCGGTGATCGCCTTCGTACACTGACCGCATGGGCAGGAGGTGGGGGATGAGCCGTGGGCGGAAGACGATCGCCATGATGGTCGCCGTCGCTCTGGCCTCGTCCGCCACCGCGTGCTCCGACGACGGTGCGAACCCGGCCGACGACGCGAGCACCGACACGAGCGAATCGGTGCCGGACGACTCGCCCGGTTCGTCGGTGGACGACACCCTCACCGTCGGTGTGCTCCTCCCACTCACCGGATCGGGCAGCGAGATCGGCACCGTGATGAACGAAGCGGTCGAGATCGCTCGAGCCGAGACCAGCGCGACCGGCGTTCACGGCAAGCCAGTCCGACTCGTGGTCGTCGACGAGTCGACGCTCGACGGGGTCGTCCCGCCGTCGCTCGACGGGATCTTCAGCGAAGAGGTCGATGCGATCATCGGGCCGGCATCGTCGCTGCTTGCGGCACGCCTGTTGCCGATCGCCATCGGCGACGGCGTCCTCACCTGTTCACCGACCGCGAGCACGCTGGGCCTCGACGGCTTCCCCGACACCGGGCCGCTGTTCGTTCGCACCATCCCGTCCGATTCCTTGCAGGCCAAGGCCTTGGCCAAGATGCTCGACGAGGCCGGCACCGACGTCGTGCTCGCCTTCGTCGATGACGCCTTCGGCAGACCGTTCATGGAGAAGGTGAGCGCCGAGCTCGAGAATCTCGGTGTCACGACGAAGGCGACGATCGGGTTCGATCCGCAGGAGTCCGACTACGGCGTGGGCGCCGCGATCGTCGCCCGATCCGGATTCGCCACGATCGGTGTCATCGGCGATCCTGAGGCCGGTCCCCGGATCGTGCAGGCAGTCGCCGGCGTGATCGACACCGACACCGTGAGCAGCATCTGGATGAACGACGCGATGCGCGTGCCAGAAACGGCGAGCGTGTATCGGCGGCTCGATCCGGCGGTCCTGCAACTGATGCGGGGGGTGTCGCCCCGATCGACCGTCGGTGCTTCCGACGGATCCGGTTCGACCGATCGGCTGCCCGACAACGGCCGCTTCTTCGCCGCGAACGCGTACGACTGCATGAACATCATCGCCCTCAGCGCCGACCAGGCCGACGTCATCGATGGCGCGGCCATGGCTGATCAGATCGTGCAGGTCACCAGCGGGGGCACCTCGTGCGAGTCGTTCACCGAGTGCATCGCGCAACTCGAGAGCGGCCGCTCGATCGACTACGACGGCCCGTCCGGCGAGCTCGACCTCGGACGCAACGGAGACCCGAGCGTCGGGCTGTTCGACGTGTACCACTTCGACGAGCGCGGGCTCGACATGACCGACGTCCGCCCCCCGGTTCGCGTCGACAGCCGAACCGGCTGAGCGCCCGCACCTCCGACCACCCGGCGTCATCTCACCCGGGCGTCATCTCACCCGGGCGTCATCTCAGCCGGGCGTCATCGGTCAGATCTGGACGGCGAGCTGTTCCACCGGGGTCACCATGCCGAAGTAGAACGCTCCGAACTCGCCGTACAACGCCGACGCCTGATCGAAGCGCATCGTGTACACGACGTCCTTCAGGTCCTCGGGCGTACCGCCGAACAGCGTGACACCCCACTCGAAGTCGTCGAGGCCGGTGGAACCCGTGACGTACTGAACGATCCTGCCGGCGAACTTGCGGCCGCTGGTGCCGTGTTCGTGCATCAGATCCTTGCGCTCGTCGTACGGCAGCGTGAACCAGTTCGCATGTGACTCGCGCTTCTTGCTCATCGGATAGAAGCACCACGACGTGAGCTCGGCATTCGGCGGGAGATTCGGATACAGCCGGCCCCGGGTCATCTCCTCGGGCATCCCCTTCGCGTACTCGCTCACCTCGGTGATGCTGACGTAGCTGTCGACCACGTCGAGACCGGCGCGCTGCACAGCGGTCTGCAGGGCGCGCAGGGCGCGCAGGTCGGCGCACATCGCCATCACCGCGACATCGGCCTTGTGTCCCAGCATCGCGACGGTCACCACCTGACATCCGGCTGCTTCGGCCCCCTTCACCGCGCTGACGAGTGCCTCGGGCTCGAACATCGGCGTGGGTTTGCAGAACAGGTGGAGCACACCGAGTCCGGTGCGCAGGCTCACGGGGGCGCTGGAGGCTTCGCTCATGGCTCCAGGCTACGGCGTCACGCCCAGTCACCCTGTTCGCACCGCGTCGGGCCACCAGACCCGATCGAGCGCGATGAGCTCAGCTCAGTTCGCCCCACCGTGGATCGTCGGTGATGCGTTCGGGCGCGTACACATTGAGGCGATCGCGTCGGGTGAAGCCCAACAGGCGAAGGCCGGCTCGCTGGGCGGTCTGCACCGCGAGGCTGGTGGGCGCGCTCACGGCAACCAGCGTGGAGAACCCCGCAGCCCACGCCTTCTGCACGAGCTCGAAGCTCGCTCGCCCGCTGACGAACAGTCCGAGTCCGGTGGCAGGAAGCGAGCCATCGAGCAGCATCTTGCCGACGACCTTGTCGACGGCGTTGTGCCGGCCCACGTCCTCGCGAACGAGCAGGACGGTGCCGTCGGCTGCGAACGCTGCGGCGGCGTGCACGGCCCCGGTGCTGGCGAACAAGCCCTGGCTGCCCAACACGGCCTCGGACACCGATGCGAGCACGTGCAGCGGGATGGGCGCGGTCTCGGGAAGGGGCTGGAGCACGTCGCACAGCTGGTCGATTGCTTCGCTTCCGCACAACCCACAGCTGGACGTGGTGTTACCCAGCCGGGGCGTCGGCACCGGCGCCCGCCCGCCGGTCTCGACGGTGACGACGTTGAACGCGCTGTCGCTCGCCGCCCCGTCGGCGCAGTACCGCACGCCGATGACCGGAGCACCGGCGAGGAGACCGTCGCTGTGGCAGAAGCCCGCCGCGAGTTCGTAGTCGTGCCCGGGTGTGCGCATGGTGGTGGCGACACGGTGTCCGTCGAGCTGGATGGTCATCGGTTCTTCGACGATGAGCTCATCGGGGGAACGCTTTGCTCCGCTGCGATCGACGCGGGTGACGAGGTGCGTATCGGTGCGCCGACGGGGTGTCACACCGTGACGGTATCTGCCCGGACGGTGCACGCGGCCCGGCGTGTCCGAGCAGCGCTCCGCGGCGGAATAGTCTCGAGGTCATGACCGCCACCGCTCCCATCAACCATGGCCGGATCCTTGCCGCTGAGCTCTTCGGCACTGCCGTACTCATGATCGGCGGGCCGGGTACTGCCATCCTCGCTCCACAGGTGGGCCTGCTGGGCATCAGCCTCGCCTTCGGCCTCTCGTTGCTGGTGATGGCCTACGTGATCGGTCCGATCTCCGGATGTCACATCAACCCCGCCGTCACCCTGGGGCTGTACGTCACGCGCAAGGTGACCGGCACGCACGCGGTCTTCGCTGTCATCGGCCAGCTCATCGGGGCGATCGCCGGAGCTGCGATCGTGTTCGGTATCGCCAACGGACGCGACGAGTTCGTCCGCGGTCAGTTCGCGGCGAACCTCTGGTCCGGTCCGTACTTCGGGCTCGGTGCGGCCATCGTCGTCGAAGTGGTGCTCACCGCCGTACTGGTGGTCGTCGTCCTGGCCGCGTCGACGAGCGGTCGCATCCCCGCCGGCATGGGTGGCCTGGTGGTCGGCTTCACCCTCGCGTTGATCCACCTGATCTCGATCCCCGTCGACAACACGTCGGTGAACCCGGCCCGCAGCATCGGGGCCGCGCTGTTCGCCGATCCCGGCACTGGGGCGCTCGAACAGCTCTGGGCGTTCATCCTGTTCCCGCTGATCGGAGCGATCGTCGGGGTGATCATCTGGCTCGTCATCGACGACAGCACGGTGGAGGACACCATGCTCGCCGAGGTCCCCGGGGTAACGGCTGCTCGCGACATGCTCGACCAGGTGGCCGACGAAGCCGTCGACGCGGTCGAGGATGTCGTCGACTGACCCACGGCACGCCTGGCGTCGCAGCGACCAGCGGGTCCGGCGAGACGAGGTGACGCCGACGGGCCGGCCGACGGTCAGGCCGGCGGTTACGGAGAGATCAGCTCGAGCAGCTCGTCGCGGCGCCGAGGGCCGAGCGGCGGTTCGGCAGGACGGTTCTCACGGTCGTTCCACACCGCCAGCACGCGAGCGCCGATCTCGGGATCGGCCGCCATCGCATCCGGGCTGTCCAGCAGATTGAGCGTGCGGAAGAAGCCCCGCAGCACCACGGCATCGGTGCGCATCGCCGGAACCAATCCGTCGCGGAACACTCCTCGCATGAACGTGCGCGGGTCGCTCGTGTCTGCGTCGGGGTCGATGCCGGCCAGGTGGGCATCGGCCACGCGGCGCGCTTCTGCGTCCTGCTCGACGCCCGCCCGGTACCACGGGTGGATCTCGGCGCGCAGCGAGGCGTCGTAGGCAAGCGCGACCTCACGATCGTCATCCCCGAACGTGGCAACGGCCTGAGCCAGCAGGTGCGCGCCCCAGAATCCGGTGCTGCACCCTCGGCCGTAGAGCGGGTTGGTGCACAGCACGGCGTCGCCGACGGCGACGACGCCCGTTGCGACCGGCTCGCCGTCGACCACGTAGTCGCGCCAACGGTTCACCAGTCCGGCCATCACGTGCACGCCGTCGCTGAGCGGCTCGGCCCGACCGTCGAGCCACGACGCAGTGGCGACCAGTCGACGAGCGGTCGCCTCGAACACCGCCGGGTCGGCAAGCAGCTTGCGCAGCTGGTCGTCGTCGACCGGGGTGGCGAGCGTGACCGAGAAGGTGCGGTTGTCGCCGACGAAGACGCCGTACTTCAGGTACCCGAGGTCACCGCCGATGGGGCCCGTACGAGGCGGGTGCTCCATGCCGTCGAGGAGGCGGTAGAAGCGGGAGAAGTACACGATGCCGGTGTCGTCGACCTGCTCGGGCACCTCGGGCGCGCCCAGATCGTGCAACCAGTCGGACAGCGCGCTGCGGCGACCGGCGGCCGCGACCACCAGATCGGCGGCGAACGCCGTGCCGTCGGACAGTCTGATGCCCGTGACATGCGGGCGTCCGGGCCGATCCTCGGCCACGAGACCCTCGACGGCAACCCCCGTACGGAACGTCACCCGACCTTCCTCGATCGCCAACCGCCGCAGCACCCACTCGAACGTCGTCCGTCGACAGGCGAGCATCACGAGGTCGTCGTCGCTCGGCAGGTGTTCGAAGTTCGTCATCGTCGGTGGCAGATCGTCTCCGAAGCGCATCTCGGTCGCGCCCTCGGCCAGCAGCGCGGCGTACACATCGGGGTAGTCGTCACGGAGCATGTTCCGGAGGCGAGCCAGGAACGCATGGCTGTGCCGCACTTGCGGAGCACCTCGACGGTCCCATTCGAACGCTTCCTCTGCGCTCTCGGGCATCGGAGTGTCGTCGCGTTCGAACACCGTGACGTCGTGTCCCTGACGCGCCAGCGCGAGGGCAGAACCCAACCCGGCTACTCCTCCACCGACAACTGCAACCTGCATGGCTGGGAGGCTATGGCGGTCGACCGACGGGGCCGGGGCCGGGGAACGTGACGTCTGTCGTCAGGCTCGGACGGTGGTCACGCCTGTACGGATCAGGCTGCGATGGCCGCCGCCGCGCACCCCGTCGGCTGGGGTTCCCAAGCCGAAGCGGTGGTCGAGGCGATGAAGCGCTCACGTGCGTCGGCCGTGTCGAGCGTGGCTTCGTCCCACCAGGCCAAGGGCGAGCGGGCATCGGTCAACGGGTGCCACAGGATGGCGAGATCGCTCAGCCCGGCCTGGACGAGGCGATCGACAGCCCAGACGTAGAAGCCGGCGAGCGTCTCGTGGTAGCCGTCATGGATCAGATCAGCGGCGACGTGGTCGAGCTTGGCCGGCACGAGCGCCGGACGACTCGAGCGGAGTTCGTCGAGCGCAGCCGAGGGACCGGCGTCGCGAACGAGGGCGGTGAGCATGCGGAGGAGTTCGACGTGTTCCATGACCCACAGTGAAGCCCGCCCGGTGGTGCGTTCACCGCTGATCTTCTGCAAGAATCTGGCACATGTCTGCTGAAAACGTGGCGATCGATTCGATCGACCGAGAGATACTCGGAATTCTGCGAACTGAGGCCCGAATCGGATGGAGCGAGCTCGGGGGTCGCGTTCGCCTGTCGCCGAACGCTGCTGCCGATCGGGTCAGGCGCCTCGTTCGCACGGGTGTGATCCGCCAGTTCACGATCGAGGTCGATCAGGGCAAGCTCGGGCGCACGCTCGAAGCGGTGATCGATGTGCGCATCGATCCACACGACAGCGGGACCGACCGCTTCCGCAACGGTGCACTCCAGTGCGAAGAGGTGACGTGGCTCGCGCACGTCACCGGGCGCACCGACTTCCAGGTGCACGCCTCGTGCAACGGCACGGCGGGCCTGAACGCGCTCCTCACCCGGTTCCGAGATGATTTCGGCGCCCTGGAAACCCTCACCACCGTCGTGCTCGAGCGTCCCCTCTGAGCAGCGTTCGACGTCACCCCGGGTTGCCCGTTAGCAGTCGGGGGTCTAGAGTGCTAGCAGTCTCGCACCGAGAGTGCGAACCGCCGGGCCGCTCGCGACCCGACATCCACATCGAACACCTCGAAACCAATCCCACACCTCAACACCCCTCACCGCGGAGGAACCCCAATGCCGAAGATCATCGCATTCGACGAGCAGGCTCGTCGTTCGCTCGAGGCGGGCATGAACAAGCTCGCCGACGCCGTTCGCGTCACCCTCGGGCCCAAGGGCCGCAACGTCGTGCTGGACAAGAAGTGGGGCGCGCCCACCATCACCAACGACGGCGTCTCGATCGCCAAGGAGATCGACCTCGAAGATCCCTACGAGCGCATCGGCGCCGAACTGGTGAAGGAAGTCGCCAAGAAGACCGACGACGTCGCCGGTGACGGCACCACCACCGCAACCGTGCTGGCGTGGGCGATGGTCCGCGAGGGCCTGCGCAACGTGGCCGCCGGCGCCAACCCGATGACCCTCAAGAAGGGCATCGAGGCAGCGGTCGAAGTAGCGGTCGCCTCCATCAAGGACCTGGCCAAGGAAGTCGATTCCAAGGAGCAGATCGCCCAGGTCGCCGGCATCTCGGCGGCCGACGACGAGATCGGCGCCACCATCTCCGAGGCGATCGACAAGGTCGGCAAGGACGGTGTCATCACCGTCGAGGAGAGCCAGACCTTCGGCATCGAACTCGACTTCGTCGAAGGCATGCGCTTCGACAAGGGCTACATCTCGCCCTACTTCGTCACCGACCCGGAGCGCATGGAAGTGTCGCTCGACGATCCGTACATCCTGTTCGTCGGCTCGAAGATCGGCTCTGTCCGCGACATGCTGCCCGTCCTTGAAAAGGTCATGCAGTCGGGTCGCCCGTTGTTGATCATCGCCGAAGACATCGAGGGCGAGGCCCTTGCCACGCTCGTGGTCAACAAGATCCGTGGCACCTTCAAGTCGGCCGCCGTGAAGGCCCCCGGCTTCGGCGAGCGCCGCAAGGCGATGCTGCAGGACATGGCGATCCTCACCGCTGGCCAGGTCATCAGCGAAGAGGTTGGCCTCAAGCTCGAGAACGCGACGATGGACCTGCTCGGCACCGCCAAGCGGATCATCATCACCAAGGACGAGACCACGATCATCGAAGGCGGCGGCGCCGAGGACGACATCAAGGGCCGCATCAACCAGATCAAGGCCGAGATCGACAACACCGACAGCGACTACGACCGCGAGAAGCTCCAGGAGCGCCTTGCCAAGCTCAGCGGCGGCGTCGCCGTGTTGAAGGTCGGCGCAGCCACTGAGGTCGAGCTCAAGGAGAAGAAGCACCGCATCGAAGACGCTGTCAGCACCACCAAGGCAGCGATCGAAGAAGGCGTGGTGCCCGGCGGCGGCGTGGCGTTGCTGCGTGCACAGGCTGCGGTCATGGAAGCTGCTGCCAAGCTCACCGGTGACGAGGCCACCGGCGCCCGCTTGGTCGCCAAGGCGCTCGAGGCTCCACTCAAGCAGATCGCCGAGAACGCCGGCATGGAAGGCGGCGTGGTCGTCGAGAAGGTCAAGAACCTCAGCGGCAACGAAGGCCTC
>JAYUSX010000476.1:0-6945 GCA_043755475.1 Actinomycetota bacterium | reverse complement strand
AACCTGTGGCGCTGCTGTTCTGCGACCTCGATCGGTTCAAGGCGGTGAACGACCTCCTCGGCCACCGAGGCGGCGACCAGTTCATCAACGTGCTCGCGGATCGAATCGCTCGCACCATCGATCACGGATGCGTCGCAGGGCGCATCGGTGGCGACGAGTTCGTGATCGTGCTCCCCGGACACGACACGGCTCGAGGGGCTGCGGTGGCCAGCCGCCTCGTCGGCGTGCTGGCTCAACCGGTGCACGCCGAAGGCCGCGCGGTGCCTTCATCGGTGAGCATCGGGGTGGCCTCGGCGTCACCGTGTGGCGGTTCCACCAGCGATCTGCTTCGAAACGCCAACACTGCGCTGTACCGGGCAAAGCACGCAGGCCGCAACCGCGTCGAGCTGTTCGACGGAGGCATGCATCAGGAGTTGCAGACGATGCTCGAGAACGAGCAGGCGCTGCGCAGGGCGATCGACGACGGCGAGATCCTGCCGTTTTTCCAGCCCGAGATCGATGCCGCCACCGGACGCGTGGTCGGCGCCGAGCTGCTCGCCCGCTGGCTGCGGCCCGACGGGTCGATGGCGAACGCGAACGAGTTCATCGAGATCGCTCGCAAAGCCGGGCTGCTGGAACGGATCACCGAGAAGGTGTTCGCCCATGCCCGGCCCGACATCCGCCGGCTCGCATCGTTCGGGCTGCCCGACGGATTCCGATTCCGTGTGAACCTCGCTCCGTCGTCGACCGACCGGTCGTGGCGCAACGACCCCCTCGACGAACTGATCCGTGGCATCGACCCGTCGTTGATCACCGTCGACGTGCGTGAGTCGTCGGTGGTTGCCGACCTGCCGACCGCCGCGGCAACGCTGGCCGCGTTCCGCGCCAGAGGCGGACGCGTGTGCCTCGACGACTTCGCCCGTGGCGTGTCGTCGCTCAGCCTGCTGCGAAAGCTCCCGATCGACGAGGTCCGCGTGGACCGCCACGCGATCGACACGATCACCACCCATCCGCACGACCGTGCGATCGTTCGCTCGATCATCTCGGTGGTACGCGAGATCGGGTTGTCGGTCACCGCGGACGGCGTGGAGAACGGCGTGCAGGCAGATGCGCTCATCGCGCTGGGATGTGTGCGTCAGCAGGGTCATCACTATGCGAAAGCGATGTCGGCCGAGCAGTTCGAGGCCTATCTTGCGACGCGCCAGGCAGAGGGCTACGCCCTCGCCGCACAACAGACCGACGACTGGACGCTCGACGGCCTCAGCTGAT
Organism: Actinomycetota bacterium; assembly: GCA_043755475.1. Taxonomy (GTDB): domain Bacteria; phylum Actinomycetota; class Acidimicrobiia; order Acidimicrobiales; family Ilumatobacteraceae; genus VFMC01. Next base: position 5,697 of record JAYUSX010000476.1, on the reverse strand, counting down.
CGATGGCCTCAGCTGAGTTGCTCCCGGGCGTGGGCGAGATCGAAGTAGTCGCGCCACAGCGCGATCTTGCCCTCGCGCACCACGAACAGCCCGACCACCGCGACCTCCGCCCACTTGTGCGGGAAGTGGAAACGATCCGTCCGTTCGTTCATCACGACTCCATCCGTGGCCGCCTCGTGATGGATCACCCATTCGACCTCGGAGCAGGCGGCGAGGAACGGGGCGAGCGAGGTGCGCACACCGTCGTGGCCGAACACCTTGCCCATCGGAACGTTGTCGTACTCGATGTCTTCGGCCATGTACGACAGGGCCGTCTCCACATCGCGCTGCTCCAGTGCTCGGATCATCCCGTTCACGACGTCCAGTGCATTCATGCCCACCACCCCCCTGTCCCGATCCGCTGTCGTGCGGTCGTGACGGGCAACGTAACCCGACGCCCGGTACCGTGCCGACCCGTGGACATCGCCAGCGCTGCCATCGACTCGACGGCGGCGATCGCAGCCGGTTCTGCGGGGGCGAATTGGTGGTCTCGTGTCGACGATCGACGCAGGCTCGAGCTCGCCACCAAGCCGTTGGCGACGATCGCCATCGGCGTGCTCGCGGTGCTGGTCGCCGACGACGCTGTACCGCGAGGAGCCCTGGTCGCCGCGGTCGTCGGTTTCGTCCTGTGCTTGGTCGGTGACGTGGCACTCCTGCCGGCGGTCGACCGGTTCGTCGTCGGCCTCGCCGCGTTCCTGGCCGGACATCTGGCATTCGTGGTGATGTTCGTGATCCTCGGTCTCGATCGTTGGTGGCTCGGGCTCTGTGCCCTCGCGGCCGTCGCCGCCGTCGGCCTGGTGCTCGGCCGCCCCATCCTGGCCGGGGCGCGCACGAAGGATCCCAGCCTGCGACGGCCGGTGTCTGCCTACCTGGCGATCATCTCGTCGATGGCGGTGGTCGGGTGGGCCACGGGCCGACCGGCAGCGATCATCGGTTCGTCGCTGTTCGTGCTCAGCGATTCGATCCTCGGATGGCGCCAGTTCGTCGGCGGGCACCGGTGGATGCCGGTCGCGATCATGATGACGTACCACGGTGCCCTCTTGGGCCTGGCTCTCACGTTGGTGGGCTGACGTGGGTCGTCATGGTCGGGTGGCCGGCCTGGTCGCGATGGTGTGTGCGTGTGGTCTCCTCGCCGGATGCAGCGGCGACCGTCTGGCCCGCGCCACGGCAGAGGCCGAACCCCTGCGGCAGCCTGGAAGCGACACCAGCATCGCTCTCACGACAGCGACCACGACCACCTCCGTCTCCGTCTCGCCCACCTCGCCCACCTCGTCCATCTCGCCCGCCTCGTCCATCTCGCCCGCCTCGTCCGCGCCTTCGACATCGACGGCGCTTCCCGCCCCGACGGCGCTACCGACAACGACCGCGCTACCGACAACGACCGCGCTACCGACAACCACCTCGGTGCCGGCCGGGCTCGAACCTGCCGCGTACCCGAACGTCGAGGCGGCGGTGTTCGGACTGGCGCTCGACAACGTGGCCGTCTCGGTCAGCGTGCACCGCACCGGCACGGAGCCGTGGGGCATGGCGGCCGGCCGCCGGGTCGACGGAGCCGGCGTCACCCCGGACACCCCGTTCGTGATCGCGAGCGTGAGCAAGCTGATCACGGCGCTGTCGATCGCACGGATCGTCGAGATGGGCGATCTCACCACCGACACCGCAGTTCCCTGGGGATCGCTCGGCCTTCGCACCGATCCGCTCTGGAACGACGTCACGGTGCGCGAACTGCTCGACCACACGAGTGGCATGCCGATCAACCGCAAGAGCTGGCTCGACGATCCTGGTCCGTGCTCGATCCCGCTGCAAGAAGCGCTGGTCGCTCCTCCGACAATCGCCCGCACGACGTGGCAATACAGCAACGGGAACTATTGCGCGCTCGGTCTGTTGGTCGAGTACCTCACCGGCTCGTCGCTCGACCGGGCAGCGTACGACGTCGTGCTCGGACCGGCCGGGGTGACCGGGCCGTACCTGTCGACCGACGGCCTGCGCGCCGACAGCGCACCGTCGCCCCGCGGCGTCGCTCGCCTGTCACGCCTCGGTGGCGCCGGCACCTGGTTGGCCTCGACCGACGATCTCGTCGCGATGCTCGACACGGTGACGTCGGCCGACCTCGAGGTGCTGCGCTGGCCGGGCATCATCCTCGACCAGTACGGCTGGGGTCACACCGGCACCGTCGACGGGGCCAAGTCGTGTGCCTGGGTGCTCGAGGGCGGGCGCACCACGGTCGCGGCCGTCGTCTCGGGCCCGAGGCCGGCCACCGGCGGCGACGTGTGCGATGTCGTGCTCCCCGCCCTCGCGCTCGACCTCGGGGCCTGGGCAGGCGACCCGGTGCGCAACCCCACCTGACCGCACCCCCTCCCCACGCCGCGATGAGAGATGAGTGGCGCAGGCGCCCTCATCTCTCATTGCGGGTCGGTGTTCAGCTGCGGACGAGACGGCCTGGGCGGGCACCGGTGTCGGCATCGTGCCGGCGGGTGACCACACCGTTCACCATCGTGGCGAGGTAGCCCTGCACCGGCTGGATGAGCCGGGTGCCGCCCGCCGGCAGGTCGTGGAACGCCTTGGGCGGCGACACCGTGAGGCCGTCGAGATCGATGACGTTGATGTCGGCCCGCAGGCCGGGAGCGAGCGTGCCGCGGTCGGCGAACCCATACAGCGCTGCGTTGCGCGACGTCTGCTTGGCCACCAGGAATTCGAGCGGGATCTGCTCGCCGCGCTGGCGATCGCGGGTCCAGTAGGTGAGCTGCGTGGTGGGCATCGACGCGTCGCAGATCAGGGTCACATGTGCACCCGCGTCGCTGAGGCCGGTGACCGTTGCCGGATGGACGAGCATCTCGCGCACGACTTCCTGTGCCTCGTGCACATCGAGCCCGCCCATCAACGAACCCATCACCCGACCGTCCTGCTCGAGCAGGAAGTCGTACATCACGCTCATGATGTCGTCACCCGTGGCGGCCGCTCGGGCACCGAGGCACTCCGACATCTGAGGCTCGTAGTCGACCGGGTCGGCCAGCGGGTAGATGACCGGGGCGGCGTTCTGGAACAGTGTGTAGAGGTTGGCCATCGAACCGGGCTCGTCGACGCGCACATCGTCTTCGGCCATGATCGTCGCCTTCACCTCGGGCTTGGCCATCTCCTTCACGCGTTCGGCCAGCGGGAGTGCTGCCAGGCTCATGTAGGTGGGCCGACGAAGGAATGCGTGATACCCCGACAAGCCAGTCACCAGGCCGATCGGGCGCGACGACACCTGCGGGTACAGCTGCGAGCCGGACGCGTTCATCTCGAGCGTCTGGGCAAGCATCTCGCGGTACATGCCCGGGAAGTCGGGCGAGTTCACGAGCGTGAACGTGACCGGACGTCCGCTGTCGCGCGACACCCGGTCCATCGTGAACAGCTCCTCGAGCGGCGAGTAGCGCTCGCCTCCCAGCGCGTCGAGCTTGCCGACGGTGCCCGAAGGGATCATCTCGAACACACCCTTGCCGGCGGCCTTCATCGCCAACGCGATCGCGTGCAGTTCCTCCGCGGGAGCGAACGTGCCCGGCACGGGAGAGCCCCACAGCGATCGGTGACCGATGGTGCGGGAGGTGCTGAAGCCCACGGCGCCGGCTTCGATCGCCTGCTGCACCAGTCGACCCATCTCGGCCATGTCGTCGGCGGTGGCATCCTCGTTGTCGGCGCCGCGCTCGCCCATCACGTAGTACCGCACCGATCCGTGCGCGATCTGCGCACCGATGTCGAGTGAGTACTGGCGACCGGCGATGTAGTCGAGGTACTCGGGGAAGCTCTCCCAGCGGCCCCACTCGATGCCTTCGTACAGGGCCGTGCCGGGGATGTCCTCCACGCCCTCCATCAACTCGATCAACGACTTCTCGCCACCGGGCCGCACCGGTGCGAAACCGACACCGCAGTTGCCCATGACGACCGTAGTGACGCCATTGCCGGCCGAGGGGTCCATCTCCTCGTCCCAGCTCACCTGACCGTCGTAGTGGGTGTGCACGTCGACCCAGCCGGGGGTCACGATTGCGCCGTCGGCCTCGATGGTGTTCGCCGCCGATTCGGTGATGGTGCCGCCGACCTGCACGATGCGACCGTCGCGCACACCGACGTCGCCGCGCACACCCGGCGCACCGGTGCCGTCGACGATGGTGCCATCCTTGATGACGTGATCGAGCACGATGTCCCCCTGGCTTGTCGTCGGCCTCTCGGCCGGACGTCCCTCGTGTGAGCCTACGACGATGTTCGGCCCGGGCCAGGGCTGGACGACCGACCGACCACCGCGATGAGAGATGGGGGCGCCACCGACACTCATCTCTCATCGCTGATCTCTCATCGCCATGGTTGGTTCGGGTGGGAACGGGGTGGATGGCGATGCCAGGCTGACGGTGTGCAGTACCGACCTGACGCCTCCGAACTGCTCGACGCGGTCGCGTCGCTGTTGGAAGGTGACGTGATCGCCGCGGTGCCACCACATCTGCAGCATCAGGTTCGGGTGGCCGCCAACCTGTGTCGAGTGCTGCAGCGCGAGTCGCAGCTCGGCGACGTGAACGACGCCGCCGAACGCGAGCGGCTGGCCTCGATCCTGGAGACGGGCGACGACGACCTCGCGTCGATGCGTGCTGCGCTGACTGCTCGTCTGGACGACCCTGCGCCGATCGACCCCGTGCTCGATCGATCGATCCGAGCCGCGTTGCTCACCACGCTGCGCGCCGATCTGGCGATCGCCAAGCCCAGCTACGACACCAGCACCGGCGCACCGTGAGCGACCGTTCCTTCGACACAGCGGCCCTCCGCGACTGGCTGCGCGATCTGTGGATGGTCGAATGCGACCAAGCGCTCACCGTCGATGTGGTGGCCGAGAGCACCGCCGGCGCCCGGCGGCGCAACCTGGTGATCGACCTGCACGGCGGGCCACGACCAGGCCGCTTCGTGGCGACGGTGCTTCCCACCGCCGACATCGCAATCCTGTCGATGGCCGACGAGGCCGTCGTCCGGATGGTGGCCCGCGACCACGGTGTACCGGTACCCGAAGTGATCGGGGTGTGCGTCGACGAGTCGGTGCTCGGCGGTCAGTTCTTCGTCAGCGAGTTCATCGACGGTGAGACCATCCCACGCCGCCTGCTCCGCCTGGTCCATGCGGAGGGCATCGGCCAGCGGATCGTCGGCCAGTTGGGCGAGGGGTTCGCCCGCTTGCACTCGATCGATCCGGCGTTGGCACCACCAGCGATGGCGGCGCCGATCAATCCGGTGGGTGCTGCGCTCGAAGCGGCCCACCTCGTCGTCGCGAACCTCCTCCAGCCCGAGCCGGCGTTCTCGTACGCGCTGCGGTGGTTGCGCGAGCACCAGCCCGACGAGCCGGCGGAACGACGCATCGTCCACGCCGACGTGCGCACGGGCAACGTCATCGTCGACCGCACGGGCCTGCGCTCGATCCTCGATTGGGAGACCGCCAAGGTGGGCGACCCGATGGAGGACCTCGCTTGGGTGTGCACGCGCATGTGGCGCTTCGGCGAGGATCACCTCACCGTCGGCGGGCTCGGCACCGTCGACACCTTGCGCGACGCGTATGTCGCCGCGGGCGGCTCATGGGACGAGCACCGGTTCCAATGGTGGCGAGTCCTCGTCACGATGCGCTGGGGAACCGGTCTGGCCGGGCAGGCA
>JAYUSX010000475.1:0-6949 GCA_043755475.1 Actinomycetota bacterium | reverse complement strand
GGCGGCAAGGCTGCGAATGCCCGGCACGATCCCGATCGTGCTGACGGTGAGGTGTCGGGCCGACAAGCCGAGGTCACCGTGGATGCGCTCGATCGACCCCCACACCGCGCCTTCGTTCGCCAACGGCTCGCCCATGCCCATGAACACGACATTGCCCAGACGCCGGCCCATGTCGCGGGCGTCGCGTGCCGCACGGGCGACCTGTTCCACGATCTCGCCGGTGGAGAGGTGGCGCTTGAACCCGGCCTGGCCGGTTGCGCAGAAGCCGCAGTCCATGGCGCAGCCGGCCTGGCTGCTGACGCACACCGTGACGCGGTCGGGGTAGAGCATCAACACCGTTTCGATCCGGTTGCCGTCGTCGAGCTGCCACAGGTACTTCACGGTGTCGCCACCGTCGCTCATCCGCCGGATCTCCTGGTGGAGCGCAAGGGGCAGTTCGTCGTCGAGGCGGGCGCGAAGTGCCTTCGGCAACGAGGTGAGCTCGTCGACGGTGGCGAGTTGCGAGTAGAGGCCGTTCCACACCTGGTCGAGTCGATACCGCGGCTCTCCCGCGAGCTGCTCGGCGAGTTGGTCGCGATCGACGTCGTAGCGCGTGAGGACGCCGCCCGTCATGACAGGAGACCGAGCTCCGCGGCGAGGGCCTCGTAGTGGCGCATCCGGTCGGCGATCACGTCGAGGCTGGCGGTCCAGAACGCCTCGTCGGTGACGTCGATGCCGAAGGCGTTGCCCAGCTGTTCGGCAGAGTCCATGCCCGCCCGAGACAGCAGGTTGTCGTAGCCGGCCTGGAAGCGCTCGGGGTCGTGCTGGTAGCGGGCGAACAGCCCGAGGCCGAACAGCAGACCATAGGTGTAGGGCCAGTTGTAGAAGTGCGAGCTGTAGTAGTGCGGCTTCAGGATCCACATGTACGGATGGGCCGTTGTCTGATCGAGACCGTCGCCGTAGGCATCGTCCTGCGCCTGAAGCATCAGCTCGTGCATCTCGGTGGCGCTGAGGATGCGCCGCTGTCTGCGGGCGAACAACTCGGTCTCGAACAGCACGCGCGAGCGAATGTCGACGACCACCTGGGTGGAGCCCTGCAGGTCGACGTCGAGCAGCGCCAACCGGTCGGCGCCATGGAGATGGCGCAGGCCGGCCTCGACGACCAGGGTCTCGCAGAAGATGCTCGCGGTCTCGGCCAGCGCCATCGGCAGCCGACGCTGCAAGGACGTTCGATGAGCCAGCTGCGTGTTGTGATACGCGTGCCCGAGCTCGTGAGCCGTGGTCTGGGCCGAGTCGACCGAACCGCTCCAGTTCAACAGCACGAGCGAGCGGTCGTCGACGAACGACATGCAGAATGCTCCACCCACCTTGCCGTCTCGCGGCTCGGCATCGATCCAACGCTCGTCGATCGCACGGTCGACCAGCGCGGCGAGCGGGCCGCTGTAGCTCTCGAACGCATTGCGCACGAGGCCGACCCCTTCGGGCCAGCTGATGCCGGCGGGGGCCGTGGGCAGCGGCGCGAACAGGTCACGCCACGGCAAGGCACCGTCGTGGCCGTGCAGGCGGGCCTTGGTGCGCAGCCACTTCCGGAAATGTGGAAGCGATGCCGAGATCGCCGAGTTCATCGCGTCGTATGTGGGGCGCGACACGCTGTTCGCGAACAGCGACGCGTCGAGGGGCGATGCCCACTGGCGTCGTCGATTGACCGCGTTGGCCTCGCCTTTGATCGCGTTCATCGCCGCTGCACTGACCGTGGCGACCCGTGGCCACGCGTCGAGTTCGGCGTCATACGCCGCCTGACGAACGGCTGGATCGGCGTGTGAGGCCAAGCCGCGGACCGCCGTGATCGGCAGAGTCTGCGGCCCGTCGGGCAGCGCCACCTCGGCGCTGAGTTGCGAGGTGACTTCGCGATGCAGCCGCGCCCACGCCGACGAGCCGGTCGTGGCGAGCTCGGCGTGGAGGTGTTCCTCGGCTTCGCTCATCTGGTGCTCGGCCCGCGTGGCGAGTCGTTCCAGCGGACCGATGTGTTCGGCCACAATGGGGTGAAGCGCAGCCAGCTCGGGTGCGCCGAGCGATGCCACCCAGTCCGCCAGACGAGCGAGCAGCGGCGTCACCTTCGCGTCGGTCGCGTCGATCTCGGCCAAGAGCGCCTGTGCCCGATCGTGGCGTGTGTCTGTCGACACCGTTGCGTAGGTGTAGGCGCGCAGCTCCGACACCTGTCGCGAGGTGGCGTTGTATGCGTCGATGGCCGCAGCGGTCGCATCGCCGTCGGTCGTGATGGGCGTACGGGATGGGGTGGCGCGGATCTCGTGTTCGTCGAACAGCGCGACGAGGCGATCGACGCTGCTGGCCATGTGCTCCATCGCATCCGTGAACGAGCGTGCGGTGAACGACTCGTGAACGTCGGCGGCGCTCCATCGAGGCAGGTCTGGATCGGTCATGGCGCATCCTCTTCGATGGGCGGTTGAGCTGCGAGCGAATTGGGGGTGGCGCCGCTGACCGCGCCGGTGTAGGCGCGGTCGATGCGACGGATGTGGAAACCCAGCGATCGGTACAGCCCGACGGCTGGGGCGTTGTCCTGGTCGACGAAGAGCATGCCCGTCGAGACCCCTCGAGCGGCGATGCTCTCGAGGCCCGCGACCGTGAGCGCCTTGCCGAGGCCCAGGCCGTGGAAGTCGGGATGGACTGCGACGACGTAGATCTCGCCTTCGACCGGCACGGCGTCGTGGTGCAGCTTGGTCCAACAGAACCCGGCGAGCCGCCCGTCGCGCTCGTGCATCAGGAAGCCCTTCGGGTCGAACCAGTCCTCGCCTTCGCGCAGACGAATCGTGGCCAGATCCCAGTGTCCTTGTTCGGGGTGCCAAGCGAACGCCGCGCTGTTGACCTCGAGCCACGCGGCCTCGTCTCGCCCCACCTCGAACGGGCGGGTGACGAGGGCATGCGGGTCCGGTCCCTGCGAGATCGCCGAGGGCAGCGGCAGGTGGATCTGCATCTGCAGCAACGAGCGTTCGGCCCGGAGGCCGATCGCCGCGGCGACGGCGTCGGCGTCGGCGCACGCGTCGAAGTCCCACCATCGCAGGTCGCCGCCACCGCGGCTGGCGATCTCGTCGCGCGCCGCAGCCAGGAGACCGATCTCGACCTCGCGGTGTCCCGAGTCCTCGTCTTCCGCGTCGCCGTGATCGCCGTGATCGCCGTGATCGGCGTGATCGGCGTGATCGGCGTCGCCGTGATCGACCACCAGCTCCACGGTCCACGTGGAACCCCGGCCGATGAGGCAGACGCCGGCCAGCTGCCTCGAGTCGCGGTGACACAACACGGCGCCGCCCCACTCAGCCCCGCCGTGCATCAGCTCCAGCCAGGCTCGATCCGACACGGGCCGGCGTCCGAGGCGGTCCTGGATCGTCGTGATGAATTCGGCGATGTGGTCGCGGCCGGCATCCCGTGCGGGTTCGTCGAGCAGATGGCGCACTTCGAACCGGAGCATCGCGTCGAGGATATCCAGCGGCGGCACCCCGTAGCCTCAGCAACGTGGCGAAGCCGAGAACTCCGAAGGGGCGCACGAACGCGGTCGCGGAACGACTCGCCGTGGCGTACCCCGAGGCGCTGTGCGAACTCGACCATTCCAACGCATTCGAGCTGCTCGGTGCCACGATCCTGTCGGCCCAATGCACCGACGCCCGGGTCAACTTGGTGACTCCGGTGCTGTATGCCCGTTACCCCGATCCGCAGACCTTGGCCGGGGCCGACCCTGCGGAGCTCGAAGACATCATCCGCTCCACGGGCTTCTACCAGAACAAGGCGAAGAACCTGATCGCCATGGCTCACGCCTTGCTCGATCGCTTCGGCGGGGAGGTGCCGACCGGCCTCGACGACCTCGTCACCTTGCCAGGGGTGGGCCGCAAGACGGGCAACGTCGTTCGTGTCGTGGTGTTCGGGTTGCCGGGCTTGCCCGTCGACACTCACGTCGGTCGACTGAGCCGGCGACTCGGTCTCACCCAGCACGACGACCCCGTGAAAGTGGAGCACGAGCTGGGTTCGTTCCTCCCCCCGATCGAGTGGGGGCCGTTCAGTCTCCGCACGATCCTCCACGGCCGTCGGGTGTGCGACGCGAAGAAACCGCAATGCGGGGAGTGTGTGCTCGAGGATCTGTGCCCGTCGTCGTTGCTGCCCCGGCGACGCGACGCCGCCAACCGGACCAAACCTTGAGGACGGCGACCGCGGGCTTGACGAAGCCTTGATGAACACGGTCACGTACGGTGGTGGAGCGAGACGGACAGCGTTTGCCTGGCCGCGGCTTGCGTTCTCGCCCATCTCGTCGTAAGATGTCGGTACCAACCAGGTTCCCGCCACCTGGATTGTGGGCGAAAGTCGGAATCCGCCGTCTGACTTCGCACAGCAACGGCCCCCTCGGGGGCCGTTGCTTCGTTTTCACCCAGAGCGCGAAACGCGCGCCTCGCGCGAACGCTGAAGCGGTGGCCACGGCCGCGCTGAGTGGCCGGGGCGCATGGGTGAATCCGTCGGCGGTGCGACGAGCTACCGGAGCGCTCGCACCGCGCGTTCGAGTGCGCGACTGGCGCTGCGAAGTGCCCGCTCGGCTTCGTACATCGCCGCCACCGCATCGTCGTGGCTGCCGCCGAGGAGGGGCGTGACGAGTCCGGCCACCCGTTCGCGGTAGCGGTCGACGTGGTCGGCGGCCACCGACAGTTCGGCGGCTGTGCTGCCGGTGGAAGCGCTCATGTGCCGAGTCTGGCACGGCGATGCGCGAATGGCACCGGGCGCGACGACAGCCGATCGGTAGCGTTGCACCCCGTGACCCGAGTGCCCGTTCGAGACGACCTTCGCGCCCTCGAGGGGTACCACTCACCACAGGTGGACGTCCGGGTGCGGTTGAACACGAACGAGTCGCCCGTCGAGCCGCCCGCCGCGTGGCGCGATGCGTTCGCGGCCGAGCTGTCCAGGGTGGAGTGGCACCGCTATCCCGATCGGGCTGCGAGCTCACTGCGCGCCGAGATCGCCAACCTCCACGGTGTGTCTGCCGAGCAGGTGTTCGCCGCCAACGGATCGAACGAGGTACTGCAAACGCTGTTGCTCACCTTCGCAGGGCCCGGGCGCACGGTCGCCACGTTCGAACCGACGTACCAGCTGCACGCCCACATCGCGAGGCTCACCGGAGCGACGGTGTCGGAGACCGAGCGATCGGCCGACTTCACGCTCGACCTCGAGGCCGCATTGGCCGCGATCACCCGCGACCGGCCGACGGTGACGTTCCTGTGCTCGCCGAACAACCCCACAGGTCTCGTCGAACCCGCCCACAACGTGCGCGCCGTGCTCGACGCAGTGGCGGCTCTCGACTCGCCCGGCCTCCTCGTGGTCGACGAGGCATACGGGCAGTTCGCCGACTGGAGCGCGATCGATCTCGTCGACGAAGAGATCCCGCTCGCGGTCACGCGCACGTTCTCGAAGACATGGTCGATGGCCGGAGCGCGCCTCGGCTACCTCGTCGGTCCGAGGTGGCTGGTGGCCGAGCTCGACAAGGTGGTGTTGCCGTACCACCTCGATGCAGCCAAGCAGATCGCCGGGCGCCTGGCGCTGCGTTTCGTGGGCGAGATGAACGAGCGGGTGAAGCTGATCGTCGATGAGCGCGAGCGCATCCAACGCGCGCTCGCCGACATGGCCGTCGATCAGTTCCCGAGCGGGGCCAACTTCGTGCTGTTCCGCCCTCGATCGCTGCCCGGCCGTCAGGTGTGGCAGGGGTTGCTCGACCGCAGCATCCTCATCCGCGACTGCAGCAGCTGGGCTCGACTCGACAACTGTCTGCGCGTCACCGTCGGCACCCCCGACGAGAACGATGCCTTCATCACCGCCCTCCAGGAGGTCCTCTCGTGAGCAACGACCCTCGGCCGCATCGCACGGCCACCCGCGCCCGGGTGACCAAGGAGACGTCGATCGAGTTGCGGCTCGACCTCGACGGCACCGGTGAAGCGCACGCATCGACCGGCATCCCGTTCTACGACCACATGCTGGAGCAAGTGGGCAAGCACGGCGGCTTCGACCTCCGCATCGATGCGACGGGCGACCTGCAGATCGACACGCACCACACCGTCGAGGACGTCGCGATCGCGCTGGGAGAAGCGTTCCGTGACGCGGTCGGCGACAAGGTGGGCGTGCGTCGTTTCGCCAGCGGCCGGTACCCGCTCGACGAGGCGTTGGTCGATGTCGCGCTCGACCTGTCGGGCCGCCCGTTCGTGGTGTGGGACGTGGAGATGCCCGAATGCCTGCCGTTGGGCACTCCGGCGTTCGACCCTCAGCTCGCCGAGCATGCCGTGTCGTCGTTCGCCACGGCGGCAGGCATCACGCTGCACGTCTCGTTGGTGCGCGGACGCAACGTGCACCACATCATCGAAGCGACGTTCAAAGGACTCGGCCGGTGCTTGCGCGACGCCGTGCGTGTCGAGGGCACATCGTTGCCGAGCACGAAGGGCATGTTGTGACGGCGCACTCGCGCGGACAACGTCCGCGCATCGCCGTGCTCGACTATGGCATCGGGAACCTCCGGTCGGCGCAGAAGGCGCTCGAGCACTGTGGCGCCGATGCCGTGTTGACGGCCGACCACGACGTGATCGCCGCCGCTGACGCCGTGGTGCTGCCTGGCGTGGGCGCGTTCGGTGCGTGCATGGATGCCCTGCGGTCTGCCGGTCTCGAGGCCGAGGTGCACCAGTCCGTCCTGTCGGGACGCCCGTTTCTCGGGATCTGCGTCGGCATGCAGATGCTGTTCGATGGCAGCGACGAGGATCCCGGGGCTCGTGGCCTGGGAGTCATCAGCGGAACGATCCGCTGGCTGAGCGACGAGCTGCCGCGACCGCAGATGCAATGGAACCAACTCGTCGCGACCGGGGCGCACCGAGACGATCCGATGTTCGCCGGTCTCACCGATCGGCCGTGGATGTACTTCGTGCACTCGTTGCACGGG
>JAYUSX010000474.1:0-18503 GCA_043755475.1 Actinomycetota bacterium | reverse complement strand
GGAGATCGCCCGGTGCTCGGGAGTCGCACCGTCGACCAGCACCGTGCGCAGCGCGCGAGGCACCATCGCGAGCTCGTCGGTCTGGTCGACGTCCGTTGTCGGCTTCGTGCGGCGGCCGTGAACCGCTCGGCGCGGATCGAGCCGGTCGAGCGGGCGCCCGTCGACGATGGGTTCGACGTGCTCGCGATGGTGCCTCGCGCGCTGCGCACGGTGCTGGTCGACGGTGCGACTCCCGAGCACCGGGCGATCTCCGTCGCGTTCGTCGCGATTCCAGGCTGTCATGGAGACGCGCCAGGCGACCGCCGCCGCGTCGGCGCCCTCCTCGATCGGTCGTTCGCGGCCGTCGACGACGCGGTCGCCCGCTTCGGCATCGTGCCGATCGGCACCGATGTCTCGGGCGACGGGGTGAAGTTCATCCTGGCGACCGGGGTTCCCACGGCGACGGAAGATGACGAAGAGCGGCTGGCGCTGGCGGCGTGCTCAATTGTCGATCGGGTGCCGACATCGTCGGTCGGGTTGCACTCCGGGGTCGTGTTCTGCGGTGACGTCGGCCATCCGCAGCGGCGCACGTTCACCACGATGGGCGACGCGGTGAACCTGTCGGCGCGTCTGATGAGTCGCGCCCGGCCCGGCTCGGTCGTCGCGTCGGCAGCGATCATCGACGCGCTCGGTCACCGTTTCGACGTGAGCTGGTTGGAACCCTTCATGGTGAAGGGGAAACGAGCACCTCAGCGAGCTGCCGAGCTGGGTCCGCCGGTGCTGCGGGCACCCGGGGTTGCGCCACGCACGCCGCTGCGCGGCAGGGGGAGCGAGTTGCGCGAGCTGCGCGAGCTGTGGGAACAGCCAGGCCTGGTGGAGGTGGTTGGATCCGCAGGCATCGGCGCAAGTCGGTTGGTGGCCGAGGCGTTCGCTGGTCGAGCCGCTCCGATCTTCGTGTTCGCCGAGGTGGCGGATCGAGGAACACCGTTCTCCACCGCGCGCCGGATCGTCGAACGGCTCGGTGGAGTGTGCCCTGCAGCGGACTCGGTCGATCCGATCGGGTGGGCTGCCGCGGCCGCCTCCGAGATCGGACGGATGTCGACCGCGGCAGCTGTCGTCGTCGAACGCTCGCACCACGCCGACGAAGCCTCGCTCGCCACGATTCGCGCGCTGGCCGTCGTGCTTCCGGACACCGGCGGCCGGGTGACGGTCGTGGGACGAGAACAGGTGGCCGGTGGTGCGTGCCTTCGCCTCGGGCCCCTCGGCGACGACGACATCCGCGCGTTGGCGATCGACGCATCGGAGCGTCCGCTCTCGGACGCAGAGTTGGAACGGATCGTTGCCCGAGCGTCGGGCAATCCACGCTTCGCCGAGCACGTCGCGCGTCTGCCGTCTGTGGCCGACGATCTGCCGGTGTCGTTGGAGGCGCTCGCCACTGCCCGTCTCGATCGGCTGCCTCTGCGCACGCGGGGCCTGATCCGCGAGATCGCAGTGGTCGGCCCCGACGCAGATCGGCACCTCGTTGCCTCGATCCTCGGTCGATCGATCGAAGAACTCGATCTCGCCGTTGCGGCGGCGAGCGAGTTGGTGCATGTCGACCGCGATCGGATCCGCTTCCTCGACGACGCGGTCGCCGACGTTGCGTCGGCCGGTATGCCGGTCGCTCGACGGCGCGCGCTACACGCGGCGGTGGTGGCCAGGATCGCGGGCCGCGCGGACGTGCCGGTGGCCCAGGTGGCGCATCATTGCCACGAGGCGGCCGACGACGCCGGCACCTACCGTTGGGCGGCGCAGGCGTCCCGGGAAGCGATGGCGGGTGGGGCATCCGCCTCGGCGGTGGTGCAGGCACGTCGCGCGCTCGATGCGGGCGTTCGTCTCGGCCGTCCGCGTCGCGAACTCCGTTCGCTGGCCACCTTCGCTGCTGAGGCTGCGATCGCCGCCGGCCAGAGTTCCCTTGCGGACCGCCTCTTCGCCCAAGCGATCGCTGCTGCCGACCAGCCCGCCGTCCGGGTCGACCTGCTCGTTCGCCGGGCCAGGTTGGCCCGGCGTGACATGCGATTGAGCGCCGCGGCGGCCTTGCTGTCCAGGGCTCGTCGGGAGGCGACCGGCAAGGGCGCGCTCTCGATCGAGGTCGAGTCGTGCTTCCTTGCCTTGCGGGCGGGACGTGAATCCGAAGCGCTCGAGCGAGCGACCGAAGCAGCCGGATCGGCTCGGCGGCGCCGCTGGTTCGATCTCGAGGTGTGGGCGATGTTCATCGTCGAAGAGCTGCGGTCCGACGGCGGCAGCGACGACTGGGAAGCATCGGCTGTGGCATTGCTGCGGGCAGCCGATCGTTCAGGAGATGCGACGCTCGTGGCGCGCTCGTGCACCAATGTCGCACTGAGCTACGACAACCGTGGCATGTGGGGTCGCGCCGACGAGCTGTACGCCCAGGCGGCCGAGGAGTTCTCCAGAGGTGGCGAGGTGGTGCTCCACGAGGTGGCGAAGCGGAACCGAGCATCGATCCAGCTCGAGCTCGGCGATGTCGATGCCGTTGCCCGCACGCTCGGCGATTCCATCCGGGTCTTTGCTGCTGCCGGAGCGGAGGAGGACGTCGACGTTACGTCGGTGATGCTCGGCCGCGCCGAGGCGCGACGTGGGGGACAGGCGAGCAACATCGCCACCAGGTTGAGACCCCGCGTCGAGCGACTCACCGCTGGGGGATCGACGGATTTCGCCGACTTCCAGACCCTGGGACTCGCCGAGGTGGAGCTCCTTGCCGGTGACGTCGCGTCGGCTCTCACCGAGCTCGAACAGCTGCTGCAACGGACGAGCGGCTACGGCGATGGTCACCTGCTGCCGATCAGCTGCCATCGAATGCTGGCGATGGCCCATTGGGCCAGCGGCCGACCGGATGTTGCCAGCTCGCATCTCGCCGCGGCGCGCCGGCTCTCGGCCGGCCACGACGTGCCATCGGAAGAGCTGCTGATCCTGTGGGCGCGGGCGCAGATCGAGGGATCGCTGTCGCCGGACGACACGGAGCGGGCCGAGGCGCTGTCACTCGGGCTCCGCGCCGTCTCGGCGATGCGGATGAACGTCGTCGATCAGCGGCTGGCGCGTGTGCCGCCAGGACCGATGGTGTCGATCACGTAGTCGCAGTCGATCAGCGTTGCGATGCACCTGACGGCGGTCCGGGTCGACTGCGTCGCGGGGTCCGTCGCGGTGATCGAGTAGTTGCCTTCCTCGCCGCCGATGAACGAGGTCGAACCCCACACCAGCGACCAACGCGGGCCCAGGCAGTACGCCGTCAAGTCGGCGGTTGCAACCGTCTCAGTGAGACCGAGTGCGGTGAGGGTCCCACCTCCTGCCAAGAATTGCGTGGAGATCGCCTGGGGGTCGGCCACGCGACGAACCGGGAGCCAGGTGCGCTGGAAGTCCGCGGTGAAGTCGAACCGGCCGACGTAGGCGAACGTGTCGGTGCGCACCACCTGCTGGGCCGGCATCGCTGCATAGGGGCGAGCCTGGGATGCCGGTGACACACCGACGCCGTCCGCGAAACCCCACAGGGTGAGCGGGGGCAGGGCGACGCCATCGGAGCACACAGAGCGTGCACCGGACACCGAGAACAGCACCGAGGCAGTCGTCAGCTCGCCACTGCTGTTGCGGACCTGGTTGAGCGGGCGCTGCTGAATGCTTGCGCCGGCGATGCGCATGTTCGAAGAGCGGGTGGGAGTCCCACTCGCACATGCTGGCGTGGCCGGGCCGGCGGTGGCCGACGTCGTAGACGGCGCCACGCCGGGCGCGATGGACGAGGTGACCGACCACGTCACGCTCTCGGTGGCGAGAGCCTTGACGGCGACCGACCGGGCGGTGGTCCCGGGGCGGAACTGGTCGGGCTGGGCAGCGTCGACCGAGGCGACGCCCGGCCTCACGATCGAGTTCTCCGGCCCGACCGGGGCGACGATGCTCGATGCAATGGTGTTGGTGTAGCCGAACCAGTAGGTCGCGGAGCCGCCGCCGCGGATCGCACATGTGGCCGAGGGAATCACGGCCGACGTGCTGACGCCGGCGCTCGAGTCGATGTCCACGACCGGAGGCCCGTCCGACAGGGGCGTCGCGCCGGCCGCGCCAGCGGGGATCGCCATGAGCAAGCCGGTCGCAGTGAGAACTGCTCCGACGTAGGCGACACGGCGAACCGAACGCACAGAGGATGAAGGCTTGGACATGGGTGTTCCTTTCGTGACCGGACTGGTCTCGTCACCACGATGCCCGCTGCACCGTTGACAGGCTGTCGGCTGAGCGACAGTTGCTCGAAACGCCTCGGAGAACATCCATGCCCCAGAACGCAGCGTCACGCTAGGCCGGGCCCGTCGGCGCGTCCAGCCGAGGGTTATCGTCGATCGGCGTGGGCCCCTGCGAGGTGAGTTGGTTCTCTGCGTTGTGCGACGACGACACGACGCAACTCGGCGTGGCCGAGGCATCGCTGCCCAGCAGTTGGGAGCATTGCCGCGAGATCGTGCTCGCGGCCGAGGCGGGTGGCTTCGACAACGTGCTGCTGCCGTCGGGATACACCCTCGGCATCGACGGCGTCGCGTTCGCGGGCGGCATCGCCGCGCTCACCGAACGGATCCGGTTGCTCGTCGCCGTGCGGTGCGGCGAGATGTGGGTGCCGCAACTGGCGCGTCAACTCGCGACGCTCGACCAGATGCTCGGCGGTCGTCTCACGGTGAACATCATCTCGTCCGAACTGCCGGGCCAGCCGCTCGGCAGCGGCCCGCGCTACCAGCGGACACTCGAGACGATGCGGGTGCTGCGCTCCCTCCTCGACGGGGAGCGGGTCGACGTCGACGGCGAGTTCGTTCAGCTGCATCTCGACCCGCCCCGACTGCGCATGACGTCCGGTCGAAGACCACAGCTGTACTTCGGCGGATTGAGCGATGACGCCCGTGAGGTGGCGGCCGAGGCAGCCGATGTGTACCTCATGTGGCCCGACACCGTCGAGGCTGTCGCTGCGCTGCTCGACGACATGCGTCGCCGGGCCGATCGACATGAGCGAACGCTTCGGTTCGGCTATCGGGTGCACGTGGTGGTGCGCGAGACCGAGGACGAGGCACGCCTCGCTGCGGCGCATCTGGTCGCGGCACTCGACGACGAGGAGGGAGCACGGATTCGCGCTCGATCGCTCGACAGTTCCTCGGCGGGCGTGCGGCGACAGGCCGAGCTGCGTGAAGCGGCGGCGCTCGATGGGTTCGTTGAACCGAACCTGTGGACCGGCATCGGCCGTGCCCGCAGCGGATGCGGTGCGGCGATCGTCGGCGACCCTCAGCAGGTGCTGGCCAAGTTGGCCGAGTACCGAGCACTGGGAATCGAGGCCTTCATCCTGTCGGGCTATCCCCATGCAGAGGAGTGCCGACGATTCTCGGAGCTGGTGCTACCCCACCTCGATCACGCCCCTCTCTCGGGGCCGCTGCACTAGTCTGCAACGGCGATGCCTCCAAGTACCCCGCCCCGCGTCGCACTGGCCCCCGAAGGTTCGCCTACGTGGATGGCCGACGCGATCGTCGCGGGCGGCGGACAGGTCGTGCCGCTCGACCAAGCCGAGGCGTTGGTGTGGGGTGCTCCCCACGAGCCGATGATGCTCGAGCGGGTGATCGAGGGTCATCCGAAGCTGCGGTGGGTGCAGCTGCCCTTCGCGGGGATCGAGAACTACGTCCACCTGGTCGACGATGAACGCAGCTGGACCTGTGGCAAGGGCGTGTACGCCCGACCGGTCGCCGAGATGGCGCTCGCGTTGGCGTTGGCCGGCATGCGCGGCCTGGGAACGTATGCGCGTGCGACGTCGTGGGGCACCGAGCACGGAACCAACCTCTTCAACGCCACCGTCACGATCTTGGGCGGCGGGGGCATCACCGAGGCGCTGATCGGTCTGCTGGCGCCGTTCGACTGTCGTGTCACCGTGGTGCGCAATCGTGTGCAGGAGATGGACGGTGTCGACGAGGTCGTCGAGGCCGATCGGTACATCGACGCGCTGGTCGGTGCCGACCTGGTGGTGGTCGCTCTTGCGCTCACGCCCGACACCGAGTTCATGCTCGGGCGCAACGAGTTCGAATTGATGGAGCCTCATGCGTGGGTCGTGAACGTGGCCCGCGGCCGTCACATCGTGACCGACGATCTCGTGTGGGCGCTCACCGAGGGAGAGATCGGCGGTGCATGTCTCGATGTCACCGATCCTGAACCGCTCCCCGAAGGGCACCCCCTGTGGGCTCTTCCGAACTGCATCATCACCCCGCACGCCGGCTCCACCTGGTCAATGTCGAAGCCGTTGCTGTCCGAACGCATCGCCGCCAACGTGAGGCGATTCGGACAGGGAGACGACCTGCTCGGCGGGGTCTTTCCTGACCTGCAGTATTGACCGGGAGTCGATGGCGATGTCACGCGAGCTCGATGCGGCAACGATCGTCGGTCTTCTCGCCGACGACGACCGGCGCCGGGTGGTGGCAGCACTCGAGCTCGGTGCCACCACCATCGAACAGGTCGCGTCCGCCACCGGGCTCGATCTGGCACGTACCGCGAAAGCGGCCGGACGATTGGCGGAATCGGGGCTGGTGATGCAGCAGGACGGCTTGCTGTACGTGCTGGGCGCTGCGTTCCAACGAGCGGCGCGCATCGCGTTGTCGCGGCCACCCTCG
The DNA here is from genome assembly GCA_043755475.1 of Actinomycetota bacterium. Taxonomy (GTDB): domain Bacteria; phylum Actinomycetota; class Acidimicrobiia; order Acidimicrobiales; family Ilumatobacteraceae; genus VFMC01. The sequence continues at coordinate 11,856 of JAYUSX010000474.1, read as the reverse complement.
GACGAGCATGCCGATCTTCCGAGCGAACAGCGCAAGGTGATGGACGCCTTCGTCGTCGATGGCAGACTGACGTCGATACCGGTGCACCAAGGAAAGCGGCTGATGATCCTCGACTGGTTGGCCCAGGACTTCGAGCCCGGCAGGCGCTACAGCGAGGCGATGGTGAACCTCATCCTCGGGCGGCGCCACCCCGACACGGCGCTGCTGCGCCGCTACCTCGTCGACCATGACCTGATGGCGCGTGAAGCGGGCCAGTACTGGCGTTCGGGCGGGTCCACGTGACCGATCGCCGCCGCCACACTCACTACAACGTCCTTGGCGTGCATCCGCGCGCGACGAACGACGAGATCCGTGCCGCGTATCGGCGGGCAGCGCGGGCGGCACACCCCGATCGACATGGCGAGTCGTCCTCGTCGCAGATGGCAGCGGTCAACGAGGCGTGGGGTGTGCTCGGCAACCCGATCAGACGGCAGCGCTACGACCTCGAGCTGTCGTTCGTCGATCGTGAGACCATCGGGTCGCCGTTGGGGTCCTCGGCCGGCGCCGCTCACGTCCCGCCCGTCGAGCGACGGATGCCGGCGCAGGTGCTCACGCCGACGGGTGATTTCTCACGGTTCCCGTGGAGGTTCCTCTCCACGATGGGTGTGCTGGCGATCGCAGTCGTTCTGATCGGCTCGCTGCTCGACGACGACCGCCAGCCCGCTGCCCCCGACAACTTCCTGGTGCAGGGCGACTGCGTCGCGATCGCCGAGGGGTCGCAGTCGATCACGGAAGTCGCGTGCAGCGCGGCCCACGACGGCACGGTCGGCCAGGTGATGAACTTCGGCGCGGTGTGTCCCACCGGAACCGAGCAGTTCCCCGACCCGATGGGTCGTGGCGAGGCATGTGTGATCAGGGTGTCGAGCTGAGGCGATACCGGTCGCTACGGTCGTGAGATGAGCGACATCCCGCCGCCCCCGCCCCATCAGCCGTTCTCGCCTCAGCCGGCGAACCCTGCACCGCATGCACCCCCGGCGCCGCCGCCATCACCGTTCACGGTGCCGTCGGCACCGGTGAATCCGTATCCAACCGCACCCGGTGGCGGTTTCCCGGTGGGACCAGGGAGCGTCTTCCCGACGACGGCCAAGCGCAGCGGACGTGCCATCGCCGCGATGGTGCTCGGCATCGCGGGCATCGTGCTGTGCTTCGTCGCCATTCCGTCCATCCTGGCCATCGTCTTCGCCGTGCTGGCGATGAAGGAGATCAAGCGCTCGGCGGGCACGGTGTCCGGGCGGGGCATGGCCATCGCCGGTCTGGTGCTCGGTGTGGTCGGCGTGATCTCCGCAGTCCTCTTCTGGTTGATCGTCGGGTCCGGTATCGCCAACTCCAAGGACGTGTTCGACCTCGAGGTCGGCGACTGCGTGGAGCTGCCCGACGCCGACCAGACCGAGGTCTCGCGGCTGCAGACCTTCGACTGCACCGAGCCCCATGGCGCGGAGGTGTTCGCCATCGGCGACCTAGGTGGCGGGAACGATCCGTACCCGGGGCAGCAGGAGGTTCAGACGATGATCGAAGCCGCGTGCCGTCCGAAGTTCGAGGACTACGTCGGCATCGACTTCAACCAGAGTGAGTTGCTCGCCACGACGATCTATCCGCAAAAAGCCGACTGGGAGCGCTCGCAGGACTACGTCTGTTTGGCATACGACCCGGCCGGGGAGCTGTCCGAGTCGATCAAGAACGCTGGCCGCTGATGGCGGGAGTGGACCACGAGGTGTTGCACGCTCAGCTGGAGCGGTGGGCCGATGCTCACTACCACGAGGGCACCTCGATCACGGATCTGCGGGCGATGCCTGGTCACGCAGGGCTGTCGTTCGGCTTCACCGTGGCCGACTCCACCGGCGTGCTCGATCAGCTCGTGGTCCGGATGCCGCCCAAAGGTGTGCGGCGCGCGGGGAACACCGACGTGTTGCGTCAGGTGCCGTTGTTGCGTGCGCTGGCCGTCAGCGGTGTGCCCGTGGCTGAGGTGGTCTGGTGGGATGCCGACGAACAGTGGTTCGAGGTGCCGTACTTCATGGCGCGGTTCCTTCGCGGAGAGACCTATGCGGTGAGAGAGCCAGCACCGGTGTTCGACGGTGTGGCGTGTGCCGACGTGCTGCGGTCGGCGGTCGAGGCGCTCGCGCAGGTGCACCTCGTGCCCCACGAACGGGTGCTGCCGGATTGGGAGGCACCGAAGGAGCTGGCGGCAGAGATCGACTTCTGGCAACCGATCCTGCAAAAGGCCGCCGAGCCCGAGTGGAGGGCGATGGGGGAGCGAACGAGGGAGCTCTTGGCGAGCCGGGTGCCGACATCTGCGCACATCGGCATCTTCCATGGCGACTTCCAGACGAACAACGTGCTGTTCGACGGGTCGTCGGTGGTGGCGCTGCTCGACTGGGAGATCAGCGGCATCGGTGCGCAGCTGCTCGACCTGGGTTGGCTGTTGTTCATGAACGACGCCGCCAGCTGGTTCGACAGCGCCGGTCTCGAGCGCGTTCCGCCGTTCGAGCAACTGGTCGGTTGGTACGCCGAAGCATCCGGTCGCCCTGTCGACCTCGACGACGTGGCCTTCTACCGTGCGCTGGCCGGGTACCGGTTCGGTGTGATCAGCGGCTTGAACGTGATGCTGCATCGCACCGGGAAACGCCACGATCCGGAGTGGGAGCGGATCGCCCTGTCGGTGCCGGCGATGTTCGAGACGGCGTGCAACCTGCTGTCGTAACGCGGTAGCCTCCTCCTCCTTGATCGGGGTTCGCCCCGCTCGGGCGTGTAGCTCAGTTGGTTAGAGCACTGCCTTCACACGGCAGGAGTCGGGGGTTCGAGTCCCTTCACGCCCACCCGTTGTTGTCGATACAACAACGATCCCGCGTGCTCGCTCTGGTCAGGCGCAGAGTTTGAATGAGGACACGCGGGTCTCAAGCTACGAGGGCGACCGCCTGGTCCGGTTCCATCTTGCGACCTAGCTGCCACTCCCGGGTGAATCCCGGGCCAGAGAGTTGCGCTTCGATCATCGCCACCGTCTCATCCCGTTCCACGGCGGCCCAGGACTCGCGAAGGGTGCCGGCGTCCTCGATCAGGCGGTCGGAAAGCCCGACCAACCGAGCAGCGATCGGCAATTTCCCGTAGCGAACGGCAAGCATGGCGAAGCGGACTAGATCGGTCGCAATGTGGACCAGGAAACCGTGGTCGGTATCGATGCGGTACGACTCGTTCAAGAGTCCGAGCGCCTCGTCCAGCCGCCCTTCCTCGATCGCCCACATAGAGAGCGCCCCAAGCCCTCGCGCCAAAACCCGCCGGTTGCCCACCTCCCGCGCTCGCCCCACGTACTCTACGACGAGGGCCCGGTAGCGAGCCTGGTCACCAAGCTCCTCCGACGCCCAAGCGACCGAGCGGGTCACAGCGATGTAGAAGTGGTCGTCGCCCACCTCCCGAAACGCCTGCCGGCTTGCTTCCCAGAGATCCCGCGCCTTCGCCCAGTCCCTTGCCAGTGCCGCTGCCCAGCCCAGCCCCTCGAGGGCGAAGGCGACCCCATGAGCATCTTCGAGCTCTTCATCGATGAGAAGCGCTTCCTTCGCTCGAGCCCGCACTACGGGCAGCTGCGTCACGTCTTCCGCGCTTGACCTCCGGTTCGGCCTCTTCCGCCAGCGCCACGAAATAGTCGGCATGCCGCCGACGCAGCTCGTCGGCTTCGCCATTGGCCTCGAGGCGCTCGACGGCGAACTCGCGAATCGTCTCCAGCATGGCGAAACGCTCGTCGGTCTTGCGGATCAGGCTCTTGTCGACGAGGGAGCTCAGGACATCGAGGTCGGCGTGGCAGACTGCTTCGGTGGCGTCGACCGCGAAGCCGCCACGGAAGATCGAGAGGTCACCTGATCGCGCTGCTCATTCGACTTGGCGACCACGTCGATGGGGTCCGGCTCCACGGGGCGGTCGCGCGAACCGTCGCTCTGGACGCGATCGTGTCTGAGCCCCTTGCGGCGACCGACGAGGCTCGTTCCCACCTCGGGGGAGACCGATTCGACGAACTGGCGATCGAGGGGTCCAAGCTGAGGTACCAGGACGCCGGTGACCGTGCCCTCGACCGCATCAGCGCCGCCTGGGCCATCTACTGACCCCTGTGCGCAGAAGGTGTGCGATCACGGTGGTGCGATCGATCCCGGGGACGGCTGAGTACTGGAAAGTCCGCAGCGATACCTACGCGGTGGAATACGCGTGTGGACCGATGTGGGATCATGGGGCAGTTTCGTACCGTGCTCCGTGACACCCGCAGCGACAGGGCGGCGGGGGACAAAAGGAGAACGATGACATGACCGTCTACATGGTTGACAGGGACCTACCGGGAATTGCGATGGCAGACCTCGCCGCCGCGCAGGGGCGCGCGATCAGCACTGCTGCCGAGTTTCAAGCGCAGGGCAAGCCCGTCAGCTACATCCGCAGCATCTTCGTGCCCGGCGAGTCGCACTGCATGTGCCTCTTCGATGCCACAGACGCCGCGCTCGTAGCCGAGCTCAATGATGTCGCGGCGATCCCGTATACGAGGATCACCGAGGCACTCGACCTCACCCCCTGACGACACGCTCGTCCCGCCGACCGAACGCCATCATGCCGCCTCCTGAACAACGGGGGGCCCGCGAGTTCCCCCGCGGAAGCGTTACTTTCCTGGTGACGGGCATCGAGGGGTCCAGGCATCGTTGGGAGGCCCACGGCGACAACATGGCACGCGCCGTCGACGAGCACGACCGGATCGTTCGGGATGTGGTGGAACGGTCCGGTGGGCACCTGGTCCGGCAGATTGGGGATGGGTTCTTGGCCGTGTTCCGCAGTGCCGAGGTGGCGTTGGCTACTGCGCTGGGCGTCCAGGCCGCCATCGTGGTGCACGATTGGTCGCCGGTCCCTCCGCTGCGGGTACGGATCGGAGTGCACACAGGATGGAGCGAGCCGATCGGCAGCGGCTACGTCGGAGCGGTAGTCAACAGGGCGCGGCATGTGGCCGACGCAGGGCATGGGGGGCAGGTCCTCGTCTCGGCGCCGGCCGCAGCGACGTTGTCCCCGCCTGTGGGCTTCGCCTTCGTGCCGAGGGGAGTTCATCGGCTGAAGGATCTGGCCGAACCGATCGAGTTGGTGCAGGTGATCGGCCCCCACCTCGAGACGGAACTCGTCCCACTTCGGTCACTCGGCGCAGGAGTGGCGTGCTTGCCGATGCAGCGGAATCAGCTTTTCGGTCGCGAGCGTGAGCTACGAGAGGCAGCGGCGTTGCTCGACGCTCATCGTTTGATCACGTTGTGCGGGCCGGGTGGAGTGGGCAAGACACGGTTGGCCATCCAGATCGCCGCCGAGTCGGCCGAAGGATTCGCCAACGGCGTCCTCTTCGCGGATCTGAGCTCGGCCCGCGCCGGCGACGACCTCGCAGCGCTGATGCGAGACCAGGTCTCCACCGGTTCACCCCACGGCCATACGAGCATCAGCACGTTCGACAGCCTCGTCCGGCACATCGACCGCACCGATGTACTCCTGACGGTCGACAACTGCGAGCGCGTGATCGACGCGGCGGCCTCACTGCTGGAGAGGCTGATGTCGAGCTGCAGTCACCTCAAGATTCTCGTGACCAGCCGAGCGCGACTGCATCTGTCCGGCGAGCAGGTACTTCACGTGGATCCATTGGCCCCGTACGAAGGCTCGATCGTGTTGGATGACCCTGCCGTGGAGCTGTTCATCGACTGCTCGGCTGCGATGGGGTGCCCCGCGCCGACGCCTGCGCAACTTTCGACTGTGGTGCGCATCTGCGCGCTCGTCGATCGCCTTCCACTGGGCATCGAGTTGGCGGCGGCACGTGTTGCGTACCTGCCCATCGAGGAGCTATTGGCGCGTCTTGAGGACCACTACGAGATCCTCGTCGGGCGTGATCGCTCGACTTCCGATCGACACCGAACAATTGATGCACTTCTCAGCTGGAGCCTCGACACTCTGCAGGACAACGAGCGTCTGCTCTTCGAGCGACTCGGGGTGTTCGCTTCCTCGGTCGACCTCGCAGCAATCGAGAAGGTCTGCAACGACGACGCCCTCGCGCACGGACAGATCCTCGAGTCGGTGGCGGCGTTGGTGGACCGCAGCTTGTTGCGCCACAACGCCGCCTCCGGTAGGTACGACGTGCTGAACCTGATTCGCACGTTCGCTCGAGAGCAGTTGACGGCGAAGGGTCAGTTGCAGACCCTGCTCGATCGACACACGTCGTGGTGTCTGTCGGTCGTCCGCAGCGCTACGGGCAGTGCGAGCGGAGAAGCTGCCGAGCGGCTCCGCGCTCGCTACGGGATCGAGATTGGAGCGGCCCTCGATCGGGCAATCGCGGCTGGCGAAGCGGAGGTCGCTTGGGAGCTTGCCGGCGGCGTCTGGCGATCTTTCGAAGGTTCGGGCCGGGTCCGTGAAGGGATCGATCTCCTGCGACGAGCGGCAGCCGTCAGCGACGACAAGCGCAGCCTTTCGTGGGCTTCGGTCAGCCAAGGACTGGCCAGTCTGCTGCTGATCGTCGGCGAGGTCGACGAGGCCTTGGGTCTCCTCCAAGAAGCCATCAGGTTGGGGGAGGAGTTCAGCGACCAACCGGTCACGACAAGGGCACGCAGTGCCCTGTCGATGGCGTTGCTCTTCGCGGGTCGGGAGGGCGCAGTCGAGGCGGCCGAGCAAGCACTGCGCGAATTCGAGCAGATGGGTGACCGGCGCGGGTGCGGGTACGCGCTCTCGGCGTTGGGGATCATCGCCGCGAAGGCGGGTGACCGGGCAACTGCCGAGCGTCACTATCTCAGCGCCCTCGCTGCGTTCCGGACGACGCACGAACGTCGAGATGCGGCAGCAGTTCTTTCGAATCTCGGCAACCTGGCCCACGACCGTCACAACCTGCTCAGGGCAACGCGTTACTTCGATGGCGCTCGGCAGTTGTACGACGAGATCGAGGACCGACGCGGCCTCGCGCTGGTCTTGAACAATCTCGCCCTCATCGCGCTCGAACGCCGCGATCTCGAGCGGGCCGAGAGCCTCGCTATCGAGGCCGAAGCATCGTTCGATCGACTCGGCGACCGCCCGGGCCAGGGAGCGGCCCAGCTGAACCTGGCGAATGTCGCCGCAGAATCCGGCAGACGGGCGGAGGCACTGGCCCGCTATTCACGAGCCATCGAGACCTTTCGCGCTGCCCGAGAGGTGAGAGGTGTCCTCATCGGCCTCGAGAACCTGAGCGAGATTGCCTGGTCGTGGGGTGCACGGAGCCTCAGTTGGCGATGCGCTCTCGAGAGAGCAGCGATCCAGTTGCATCTCGGGTTACACGCCGGCCTCCAGATGACACTGCTCTCCCTCGCTGATCGAGCGGGCGCCTGCGAGTTGGACGGACTGGCCGAGCGGCTGCGGCGACTCCGCCGACCATTTATCGCTCACGAGATCGAGGCGATCCTCGCGGAAGCCGGGCTCGCCGCACCCGCCGACCCAGACCCCGAGAAGCTGTCGGAAGCGCATGCGTCGCAAACCGTTGATGAGCTCACGAACCGGGAGAGGGAGATCATCTCGCAACTGAGTGAGGGCCGCACCAACGGCGAGATTGCTGCAGCGCTCTACATCTCCAAACGAACGGTGGACGCCCACCTCAGCCACATCCGCACGAAGCTCGGCGTCACCGACCGGGTGAAACTGGCAGTCTCCGCACGCGAGTACCTGGCGCGACGCTGTCTCACATAGGATCAGGGTTGTTCTCGAGCGCATGAGGACGCCCGATCCAGGTCCGGCCGACTCGAAGTCCCATGAACGACCGATTCAGAGCCACTGGTGGAGGGAATCGTTTGCCTGGGGCACCTCTCGCGGTTCTTGCGGTTGCTTCCCTTGTGGTGCAGGGTTTCGGGAGGCTGAGAGCCGTCCCATAAGGTCCACAGTGTCGGCGGACAGGTGAATCTGCCCACTGGCGGCCATCTGGACCTGCCCGCTGATCGCCATTCGGCCGCTGAAGGTGGTGGCCTGACCGGGCGGGCGACGATCGTGGGGGGCTGCTGCGAGGTGGGGCCGGCCCAGATCGCCCATCTGGCCGGGCGTTTGCGCTCCGCGGGACACGAGATTGTTTGATGTCGACCAACGCCCGCCGGAGGTGGCGCTGGCGGTGATCCAAGTTGGCGAACGTTGATGTCGGTGGTGTATCGGTCATGAGCTTCGCCACACCCGCGTGACACCGCCGAGCGCGCGGGTCGGGAGGCTTCCCGGCCGACGGCCCGGGATCTGATCTCCTGTCTCGAGCCTCGAGTACTTGTCACGATCAAGGGTGCCAACCTGGTCGGGGCCGGATCGGTGCTCCCGCCTGTTGGAACCCGTCTCACCAATGTCCGTTCGTGCACGATAGACCCCTTCAGATAGAGGGTTGTTGAGCCGATGAACGTTCATGGCTTTTTTTCGTCGCGCCACGTTGATCGCAGGGCTCGTCATGTTCGTGATGAGCATCGCGAGTGCGGTCATCGCCGCCCGCGATCGCACGGCCGGCAGACTCGATCAGGCGCTTCACGGCGATGTGGAATCGCACGCGTCGTTGCTCAAGGGCCAGCTCGAAAGGAACCGACTCGTCGTGCTGATGCTCGCCCAGAACCCGGCGTTCCGGGACTATCTCGATGCATCGTCTGGACGTGATGCCAGTCCCACGTCCGGGTCTGCCCAGCAGACGGCGAAGGCGCTGGGGTACCTCGAGGCGCTGCTTCCCGAGCAGGTGAGCGAAGTGTGTCTCATCAGGACTGGCGGTGCCGAAGCGGCACGCGTGGTGAACGGGCATGTAGCCAGCGCTGCGGAACTCGATCAGGACGAATCCGATGCTTCGTTCTTCGGCCCGACCGTGAACCTTGGGCCCGGCAAGGTGCACACGACATCCCCGTATCGTTCGGAGGACACTGGTATCGACGTCGTCGGCTTTTCGACCCTGGTTCCCGGGTCCTCGGGTGCGGCGGGGCCGAACGGTGCGCTCGTGCACTTCGAACTGGCCATCGATGGGCTGTTCTCTAGCACCGATGACAGCGACGGCTTCGACACGTCGATCATCGACGGCGAAGACGGCGCGACCGTCCTGGCCTCCGAGTCCCTCACGTTCGATGCTACGACTCGTGAGGCGATACTCGCGGCGGCGGCGGACCTTTCCTCCGGCGGGGGAATGCTGGTCGCCGCCGGATTTCGCATCGCCTTTCACGAGGTGGAGATCGACCGGGGCACCCAGCACCGCTGGATCGTCGTCGCCGCAGCTCCGCAGCCCACGCTGTCGGTGCTCGACCAGTTCGGCTGGTTGGCGTCACTGACCGTGATCGTGGGCGTGGTACTGATCGGTCTCGCCGCGCGCGGGTTCAGGATCTACGAACGAGGACTCCGGCGCAGCGCACGAATCGATCCCCTCACAGCCCTGCCGAACCGCCTCGCGATCCACGAGCATCTGTGCCGGCTCATCGCGAGCGCGGACCGGTCGTCGACGTTCGCCGTGATGATCATCGATCTAGACCGCTTCAAGGAGGTCAACGACACGCTCGGTCATCACTCCGGCGATCGGGTGCTGCAGGAAGTCGCGCAGCGCCTCACCAGCACGCTCCCACAGACGTTCGTTGCTCGCCTCGGCGGAGATGAGTACGCCATTGCCTTCCCCCTCGGGTCCGACCCGCAGAACATCATCGAGGCGGCGTGGGCCGCGCATGGGGCGATCCTCGGGCGCTTCGAACTCGATGGTACTCCCGTCGGGATCGACGCCAGCTTCGGGATCGCGATGTACCCGGACCACGGCTCCGACGCCGAGACGCTGATCAAGCACGCCGACGTTGCGATGTATGAGGCAAAGAGGGGTTCGCACCGCATCGGCTTCTACCGGGCTGACACCGATGCGCACACGCCGCGTCGTCTCGAGCTCGCCGCAGAGCTTCGCAACGCGATCGAGGACCGGTCGCTCCTGCTCCACTTCCAGCCGCAGTACCGGACAGCCGACGGACGACTGTGCGGGGTCGAAGCGCTGGCCCGTTGGCAGCATCCTCGGCACGGTCTTGTTCCTCCCGCCGAGTTCGTCCCACTCGCTGAGCAGACGGGGCTCGTCGTCTCGATGACCGACCTCGTGCTCGACCTGGCCCTTGCCCAATGCCGTCGATGGCTCGACGCGGGTAGCGAGGTCCGTGTCTCGGTCAACGTTGCCGCCCAATGCATCACCGACGAGGAGTTCGCGGATCGCATTGCACTGGCATTGGCGACTCATGACGTGCCACCGCGGTTGCTGAGGATCGAGCTCACCGAGAGCACGCTGGTCTCGGATCCCGACCATGCGATCGAGATGCTCGAGCGGATCCATGACCTCGGAGTGAGCCTGTCGATCGACGATTTCGGAACCGGTTACTCGTCGCTGGCCTATGTCCGCACGTTGCCGATCGACGAGCTCAAGATCGACCGCGTGTTCATCATGTCGTTGCGGAGCGGGTCTCCCGAGGACCACATCGTCCGCTCGACGATTCAGCTCGGTCACGATCTCGGGTTCGAGATCGTGGCCGAAGGGATCGAGGACCAGGAGACGTTCGAGCGGTTGCGCCGGTACGGCTGCGACATCGGGCAGGGCTTTCATCTCAGCCGACCTGCGCCAGCAGGCCAGCTCCAACTCCACGACCTCGCCGAACGGACGACCATTGCGTCATTGGTCGGCGCGGCATCGCTTCCCAGGGTGGTCCCGTTCGGACCCGCAAGTCGCGCCTCGATCACCCCGGACGACTCCAACACAAGCGTTCACGCCGAGGACCACGAGGCCACCGAGGAGGCGGTCGCATCCACACCGTGATGTGGAAGCATCGGCGCAGCTTTCGCCGTCCAGCAGGTCCGCTCCACCCCCTAAATGGGGGTATTTTGTTGGTCGAAGCCCGGAGTCCGCTTCACCCCCATGCCTGGGTGCTCACGGCCTGAACGGTATGGGGAGACCGACGTGGACCTTTGACCACCTCATCTCTTGGCTGACGACATGGCATTTGCGACACCATCCACCTCTCCTTCCGCGAACGGCCGTGCATCGACCGCAGGGTCGAGCTCGACGGCACCGCTCGAACAGCAGCGGCTTCTCGTCCACCCGGCATCGGCGCGGCTGGTGCTCGAGGTGCTGCAGCGGCCGAGCGACGGATCGGCGGATCTCACCAAGACGATCCTGTCCGACCCCGCCTTGGCTGCATCGGTGCTGCGCGCGGCGAACTCTGCCCACCTGGGCTACTCGCGCCGAATCGGCGGGGTGCGTCAAGCCACGGTGATGCTCGGGGCGAGCCTGGTCAACTCGGTGGCGGCCGGCCGGGTTGCCGACCTGGTGTTCGACACCGAGGCACCCGACTATCCCGACTGGCTGTGGCTTCATTCGCTCACGACTGCATGCGCCGCCGCTGTGCTGGCGCGCCGATGCGGTGAATCCGCCGACGACGCGTACAGCGCCGGGCTGCTCCACGAGGTCGGCTGGTTGCTCTGTGCGGCAACCGGTTCGACGACACCCGAGGTCGACCACGCCGCGCTCGGCGGACGTCTGTTGGCGAAGTGGAACCTGCCCGATCGAATCGTGGGTGCGGTCACTCAGCACCATGCCCGCCCCGAAGCGCTCACCACGCCACTCGATCGGGTGGTGGTCGCGGGACATGCCTTCGCGTCGGCGATGGGAGCCACATCGCCGGAACGCTCGATGACCACACTCCAAGCGCTGCAACTCCTCGGTTTGGGCGACGCCCGCATCGCGGCGATCACCACCGACATCGAGACCGAGCTCGCCAACGTCACCAGCGATCTGACCGGGCCGCAGCGATGAGCGCCAGGTCGGAGTCGAGCCCCACCGCGGCGCCGATGCGCGGC
>JAYUSX010000473.1:0-6959 GCA_043755475.1 Actinomycetota bacterium | reverse complement strand
ACCAGGGCAAGGCTAGCGGTCGAGGTCGCCGCTCCCCGAGCGCGCGAACCCTCGGATACGCTCCGGCGGCGATGAGCAGTCTGCCCCCACCGCCCGCGCCCGCCGCGTCCTCTCGTCCGTCGGCAGGTCACGCTTCCGGCGACGTGGTTCGGATCCTGCGGGCCGGCGAGCTGACCGTTGGTTGGCGTTCGGCCATGCTCGTCACCTGGGTCGGCATCGTGCTCGTGTACGCATCGGTGTGGCGCACTGCTCGAACCATGGGGTTGTCCACCTGGTGGCTCGGACCGCCGGCCGAGCCTCAGGTGCTCGTCGTCCAGTTGCTGCCGTTCCTCGCTCCCATTGCGATGGTGATCGCAGCGAGCCGGCCCACCCGGTACCTCCCCATCGCCGGCATCGTCGCCGGATTGGCCGGGGCTCTGATCGCACTCGGCGATGTGGGGCGATTCGACCGGATTGCGCTCGTCGAACTCGCTGCCGCCGCTGCCGGCCTGTTGATGAGCATTGCGACGCTGGCCGGGATGTTGCGCTCCGAGCCGAGCAGCGAACCCTCGGTTCCCTAGTGTCGCGATCGACACGACGGCGGTGAGCCGAAAGGATTCAGACCTGATGCGCACGATCAAGCACCCGCTCTCCGGAGCCTTGTACGACCTCACCGCCGATGGCGCGATCGAGGTCACGAAGAACGGCGAACGCGGGCTGTTCGACGACCGAGGGATCTGGCTGGAGGGCGAGCTCCGACAGGCCGATCCCCACCTCTGTCTCTGGATCGCGGGCAAGCAGTTGCCCAATCGCTTCCAACAGGCCGCCCAGGCCATGAGCGAGTGACAGGAGACCGATCATGACCCTCACCCACGACCCGCACGAATCGAAGACCGCGCCCGGCTCGGCACGATCACCGGGGGTCAGCTACCAGCAACTGCTCGATGCCGACACCCGCCCCGAGAACGTTCCCGTGTCCCTGCGCTGGCAGCGCTGGGAATCCCTCGGCGACACCGACATCCCGCGTGAGCGCTACACCAGCCGCGAGTTCCACGAGCTCGAGAAGGAGAAGGTCTGGAAGCGCGCCTGGCAGATGGCATGTCGCGAAGAGGACATCCCCGACGTCGGCGACACCTGCGTCTACGACATCTGCGACATCTCGATCCTCGTCGTCCGTTCCGCCGCCGACACCATCCAGGCCTTCTACAACGCGTGTCTCCATCGTGGCCGGCAGTTGCGTGAGCACGACGGCAACGCCAGCGAGCTGCGCTGTCCGTTCCATGGCTACTGCTGGAACCTCGATGGGTCACTGAAGCAGATCCCCTGCGAGTGGGATTTCCCGCACGTCGACGCGACCGAGTGGGGGTTGCCCGAGGTGAAAGTCGGCACGTGGGGAGGCTTCGTCTTCGTCAACCTCGACCCCGGGTGTGAACCGCTGGCGGACTTCCTCGGCGAACTGCCGTCGCACTTCGAGAAGTGGCCGCTCGAGCAGCGGTACAAGGCGGCCCACGTCGCCCGGATCTTCCCCACCAACTGGAAGGTGGTGCAAGAGGCCTTCATGGAGGCCTTCCATGTGGTGGCCACTCACCCGCAGCTCCTGGCCGGCATCGGTGACGCCAACAGCCAGTACGACTGGAGCGGCAACTTCAGTCGGGCGATCACGCCCAACGGAACACCCAGCCCGCACCTGAAGTGGGAACCCACCGAGCAGGAGATGTTCGATGCCGTGAGCGATCGCCGGCTCGACGAGCCCTCGTTCGTCACGCTCACCGACGGCATGACCGCCCGTGGCGTCACGGGCATGGGTGGCCGGATGCGGTACGCCGAGGTGCTGGGTGAGGCAGCGGAGCAACTCAGCGATGCCGAACTCGCCGACAGCATCTACTACACGCTGTTCCCCAACTTCCATCCGTGGGCGGCGTACAACCGCATCGTCTACCGGTTCCGGCCGTACGAGGACCGGCATGACATGTCGATCATGGAATGCATGTTCCTCGAGCCGTACGACGCCTCGAAGCCCAAGCCGCCCGCCGTGCCGATCCACTGGCTCGGCGTCGACGACGACTGGACCGAAGCCGAGGAGCTCGGCTTGCTCGCCCGGGTGTTCAACCAGGACACCTTCAACCTGCCGAAGGTGCAGAAGGGACTCGGTTCACTCCGCAAGGGCATCACCCTCGCGAACTACCAGGAGACCAAGATCCGGCACTTCCACTGGCTGCTCGGCCAGTGGATCGACAAGGACTGATCGGCCGCCTCAGCCGTCCACCGAGAACACTCGGAGCCGCGAGGCCTGGCCGGTAGCGTCTCGTGTCTATGTCGAAGGTGCTGACGTCGCTGCCGGTGGGTGAACGAGTGGGGATCGCGTTCAGCGGGGGTCTCGACACCTCCGCGGCGGTCGCCTGGATGCGCGAAAAGGGCGCTATCCCCTACTGCTACACGGCCGACCTCGGTCAGGCCGACGAGCCCGATCTCCCCGACGTTCAAGCTCGCGCCGTGGAGTACGGCGCCGAGCGGGCGCGCGTGGTGGACTGCCGCCCCGAACTGGTGTTGCAAGGCCTGATGGCACTGCAGTGCGGTGCCTTCCACATCACCACCGCCGGCAAGACCTACTTCAACACGACTCCGCTCGGTCGCGCCGTCACCGGCACGCTGCTGGTGCAAGCGATGAAGGACGATGGCGTCGACATCTGGGGCGATGGCAGCACCTACAAGGGCAACGACATCGAGCGCTTCTACCGCTACGGCCTGCTCGTGAATCCCAACCTGCGGATCTACAAGCCGTGGCTCGACAACGACTTCGTCGGCGAGCTGGGCGGGCGCGCCGAGATGAGCGAGTTCCTCATCCAGCGCAACCTGCCGTACCGAGCGAGCAAGGAGAAGGCGTACTCCACCGACGCCAACATCTGGGGTGCCACGCACGAGGCCAAGTCGCTCGAGGAGCTGGGCACGTCGATGGACATCGTCGAACCGATCATGGGCGTCGCCCACTACCTCGACGAGGTGCAGATCGATGCCGAAGTGGTCACCGTGCGCTTTCACGAAGGATGGCCGGTGGCGATCAACGGCCAGGAGTTCGTCAGCCAGGTCGATCTCGTGCAGCACGCCAACGCGATCGGTGGTCGCCACGGCCTCGGCATGAGCGACCAGATCGAGAACCGGATCATCGAGGCCAAGAGCCGCGGCATCTACGAGGGCCCCGGCCTGGCCCTCTTGCACATCGCCTATGAGCGCCTGATCACGGGCATCCACAACGAGAACACGATCGAGAACTACCGCACGATGGGCCGCCGTCTCGGCCGTCTGCTGTACGAGGGCCGTTGGTTCGATCCGCAGAGCCTGATGCTGCGCGAGCCGTTGATGCGCTGGGTGGGCTCGGCGATCACCGGCGAGGTGACGCTGCGCCTCCGTCGCGGCGACGACTACAGCATCCTCGACACCACCAGCCCGAACCTCACCTATGCCCCCGACCGACTGAGCATGGAGCGCGTGGAGGACCAGGCATTCGGACCGCTCGACCGGATCGGTCAGCTCACCATGCGCAACCTCGACATCGACGACAGTCGAGCCAAGCTCGAGGTGTACCGCCAGGCGGGCACGTTGGGCAGCGGTGGCCTGCTCGCGATCGGCGAGCACGACACCGGATCCTCAGACTCCGCCGACTCGTCCGACTGAGGCGCAGCGGCGATCTGCCGACGGGTCAGCCTCGACACACGGGGCATCACGGGGCATCACGGCGTGCCCGCCCGTCACGCACATGCCACCCAGGGGGTCGGCTCGACCACGGTGCGATCGTTTTGTCTGGGAGCGGCCCCATTCCTTGCCGTCTCACCGTCTGGAAGCCCTTGCCGCATGTGCAAGGCAGCCCTACCGTTGATCCCATGCGCAGCGGCGGAGAGCCCGGGGTGTCTTCGCGCGTGCTTTGGCACCGGCGAGTCGACCTGTCCCATGTGCGAGGAGCGCCAGGCGCGCCGGACGCACGCGACATCTCGGCATTCGCCCGCGACCTGCTTCGCCGTGGTGAGCCGCTGATCCTGGTCGGTATGTCGCTGCACATCGCCGTCTACGCGATCACCCAACTCCACCATCCGTGGTTGGTGACTGCGGCGATCCTCGGCCAGACCTCGGGAGCGATGTCACTGGTGTGGCCCGGCGACCGGTTCTGGCAGTTGGCGCGGGCCTCTGCGGCGATCGCCCTGCTGCTCGCGACATCGCTCCACCTCGCCGACGACCGACTGATCGTCGTGATCCCGTGGTTCACGATCGTGCCGATCGCCTACGGAGGCGCGCTCGGTCTGCGACGGGCATGGCCGATCATCGCCTTCATGGTCGTGCCGCAGGTCATCGTCGTCTTCGAGACCTTCGACAGTCCGTGGTCGGTGGTACTGCGCGTGACGCCGACGGTCGCGGGCGCGATCACGGTGGGCTTGATCAGCGACGTCATGAGCGAGGCGGTGCTGGCGGCACGCGATGCGGTCGATCGTGAGCACCGGCTGCGAACGTCGGTCGACACCGCGCCGATCGGGATCTTGACGGTCGATCTCGACGGCAGGACCACCCTGGTGAATGCACTCGTGACGGACTTCTTGCAGGTCGAGGGCGCCCCTGGATCGCTCGAGGACCTCCTGCAGCACGTGCACCACGCCGATGCCCATGTGGTCGACGACCTGCGACAGGCCATCTCCGCCGGACATCCGGCGAGGCGCGGCCTGAGGGTGGTTCATCCCTTCCTCGGACTTCGCCACGTCAGGGTGATCACGGCTCCGATGACCGACGACTCAGGCACCTTGATCGGAGCGGCGATCACCCTCCAGGACATCCACGACGATCTCGACAACCGGCGCAAGCTCGAGCAGTTCCGAACGATCGCTGACAGCACGAGCGACATCATCGGTGTCGCCTCGGTGCACCCTCATGCCGACTACCTGAACCCGGCTGGCCGCGACTTCTTCGGCGTCGAACGAATCTCGCTCGCCGACATCCCCGACAAGGTGCCCGCCGAGTACCACCACATGCTGTTCCACGACGGAATCCGAGCCATCCTCAACGGCGGCAGCTGGAGCGGCGAGATCGAGGTGTTCGACCGCCATCACAATCGCCGCCCGACCTCGGCCGTGGTGATGGGCTTGCTCGACCCGAACGGCGAGATCGAGGCGTTTGCAGCCATCTTCCGCGACATCGAAGAGCGCAAAGCGCTCGAATCACGGTTGGCGTTCGAAGCGGGACACGACCTGCTGACGGGCCTGCCGAACCGGCAGAAGCTGTTCCAGACGCTGTCGGAGTCGCTCGCCGCCGGCGACCCGGTCGCGGTGCTGTTCGGCGACCTCGATGGCTTCAAGCTCGTGAACGACAGCCTCGGGCACAGTGTGGGCGACACGATGCTCACCTGGGTGGCGAACCGCCTCGTCGACTCGGCCCGGGCCCACGACCTCGTCGGCCGACTCGGGGGCGACGAGTTCGTGGTCGTGTGTCGCGAGGATCTCACGCCCGAGGGCGCCACCACGATCGCCCAGCGATTCATCGAGGTCGTGCGACAACCGATCGTGATCGACGGACGCGAGCATGTCGTGTCGATGAGCATGGGGATCGCGATCGGCGGCAGCGGCATCAGTGCGTCCGAACTCGTCCAGCAAGCCGACCTCGCCATGTATGCGGCCAAGCGCACCGGTCGCCGTCGTGTTGCGGTGTTCGATCGCGACATGCGCGTTCGCGCCGACGAGCGGCTCGAACTCGAGGCCGACCTTCGCGCAGCGCTCGCGAGCGGCGAGTTCGACATGCACTACCAACCGATCGTGAACACGATGTCGGGTGAGCTGCTCGGCTTCGAGACCCTCGCCCGGTGGCAGCATCCGGTGCGCGGGCTCCTCCAACCCAAAGAGTTCATGCCGGTGGTCGAAAGCGCCGGGTTCGCCAGGAGCTTCGGCGAGTACGTCCTGCGTGAGGCCACGAACACTGCCTCGCGGATGCGATTGCTGTCTCCGCGGATCACCATGTCGGTCAACGTGTCGCGGAACCAACTGCTCGACCATCGCCTCGTCGACGTGATCGCCGACGCGTTGTCGTCGGCGCAGCTCCCTGCCTCGGCGTTGACCCTCGAGATCACCGAGGAGATGGTGATGGACGAGTTGAACGCTGCGCTCCCCCGCCTCGACGCGCTGCGAGCGCTCGGCGTGCGGTTCGCGATCGACGACTTCGGCACGGGGTACTCGAACCTCTCGATGCTGAAGCAGTTCTCGGCCGACTACGTCAAGATCGATCGCAGCCTCATCCATGGCGAATCGGGGTTGATGCAGCTGGTGCTGTCGTTGACGCGAGAGCTAGGGTTCGCAGCCATCGCAGAGGGCGTCGAGACCGCCGAACAGCTCGACGAGCTCCGGGCACTGGGATGCCATCACGCCCAGGGGTACTACTTCTCGACGCCGATGAACACTGCGGAGTCGATGGCCTACCTCGCTGCGCTCACCAACGCCGAACCGGCGGTCGACTCTCCCGATCTCTGAAGTCGCCACGCTCGGCTGCGAGACGGCCAGCGGTCGTGGATCGCCTCAGAGCCTGGCGATCAACTCGGCCAGCAGACGAGTTCGCAGGACCATGGTGTCGACGATGACGTACTCGTGATCGGCGTGAGCACCGCCGCCGACAGCCCCGAGACCGTCGAGCGTGGGGATGCCGAGCGCTGCCGTGAAGTTGCCGTCGCTTCCCCCACCGACGCCGACACCACGCAGATCGATGATCCCGACCGCAGCTGCCGCCTGCTCGGCGACGGGGAACAGCGACGCCGAGGCTGACGAATGCATCGGGGGCCGGTTGATGCCGCCCAGGATGTCGACCGTTGCACCTGGAACCGATGACCCTGCCGCGGCCAGATCGGACATCGCTCCTTCGAGGCGGAACTGCTCCGCGGGGTCCTCGATCCGCACGTCGACGCGCACCCGCGTCTCGGCCGGCACGACGTTCTCGGCGGTGCCGGCGGTCGCCATCGT
>JAYUSX010000472.1:0-6959 GCA_043755475.1 Actinomycetota bacterium | reverse complement strand
TTGATGATCGGGGTGGTCACCAGTCCGCCCAACGCTCCGAGCGACGTGATCGTGATCGTCGAGCCGCTCAACTCGGGTCGCGTTGCGGTGCCGTCACGTGCAGCCGAGGTCACCCGCGAGATCTCCGCGGCGAGGTCCCACAGTCCGCGGGCGTCCGCATGACGAACGACCGGCACCATCAGACCATTGGCGGTCTGGGTGGCCACCCCGAGGTGCACCGCGTCGAACATCGACAGCGACTGCGCTGCGGCATCGTAGGTGGCGTTCAGGCGGCGCTGCTCTCCGCAGGCGAGAACGATCGCTCGGGCCAGGAACGGAAGGATGGTGAGCCGGAGCCCGTCGGCGCGGTGGGGGCGGTTGAGCTCGGCCCGCAGCGACTCGAGCTCGGTCAGATCGACGGCGTCGACGTAGGTGATGTGGGGGATCTCCGTCCACGAACTCGTGAGACGCTCGGCGATGCGGCGGCGCAATCCCCGAACCGGCTCGACGTGCGGCTCGCCGTCCGGCGGCAGTGCGCGGTTGGAGTCAGAAGGCCGGTCCGATGCGAGCAGCCGGTCGAGGTCGGAGTGGAGCACGCGGCCGTCGGCTCCCGAGCCCGCGACCGCGGCGAGGTCGATACCGAGGTTGGCGGCCCGGGCCCGCACCGCAGGCGCGGCCAGCGCATGGCTGCCGCGGGAGGCAACGACCGGAGCGACGCTGCTGGTCGATGTCGTGTCGATCGGTGCGGCGGGTGCGGCGGGTGCGGCCGGTGCGGCTGGTGGGAGCGTGGGCTGGTCCGGCTCGGTCACCGGAGGCGACCCGTCGAGCTCGATCGACACCATCTCACCGCCGACGGCCAACACGTCCCCAGGTTCACCGTGCAGGGCAACGATCACCCCGCCGACGGGGCAGGCGACCTCGACGGTCGCCTTGTCGGTCATCACCTCGGCAAGCACCGACTCGGTCGACACTCGGTCGCCCACGGCCACCAGCCACGAGATCAGCTCCGCCTCGGCGACGCCCTCGCCCACATCGGGCAGTTTCACGCCAAAGATGCTCATGCCGCCATCACCTTCACCATGGCTCGGCCCACCCGGCCGGGGCCGGGGAAGTACGACCACTCGTGCGCGTGTGGGTAGGGCGTGTCCCATCCGCACACACGAGTGACGGGGGCCTCGAGGTGGTGGAAGGCTCGTTCGTGCACGGTTGCACTCAACTCCGCACCGAACCCCGAGGTGAGCGTCGCCTCGTGCACCACGAGACATCGACCGGTCTTGCGCACCGACTCGAGGATCGTGTCGATGTCGAGCGGAACGAGGGTGCGCAGGTCGATGATCTCGGCGTCGACACCGCTCTCGTCGGCCGCGGCCTGGGCCACATGGACGAGCGTTCCGTACGTGAGCACGGTGAGGTCGTCGCCACTGCGGTGCACGCGCGCCTGGCCGAGCGGGATCGTGTAGTGGCCGTCCGGCACCTCGCCCAACGGGTGCTTCGACCAGGGCACGATCGGTCGATCGTGGTGGCCGTCGAACGGGCCGTTGTAGACGCGCTTGGGTTCGAGGAAGATCACCGGGTCGTCGTCCTCGATGGCGGCGAGGAGCAGGCCTTTGGCGTCGTACGGGTTCGACACCACCACGGTCTTGAGACCTGCGACGTGGGTGAACAACGCCTCGGGGCTCTGCGAGTGCGTCTGCCCACCGAAGATGCCGCCGCCCGTGGGCATGCGGATCGTGAGCGGCGCGGTGAAATCGCCAGCCGAGCGGTGGCGCAGCCGCGCTGCCTCCGACACGATCTGGTCGTAGGCCGGGTACACGTAGTCGGCGAACTGAATCTCGACACATGGTCGCAATCCGTATGCCGCCATGCCCACGGCGACGCCGACGATGCCTGCCTCGCTGATCGGCGTGTCGAAGCATCGGTGCGAGCCGAACCGTTCCTGCAGGCCGTGGGTGCATCGGAACACACCGCCGAAGTAGCCGACGTCTTCGCCGAACACCACCACGGTGTCGTCGCGTTCCATCGCGATCGCATGGGCATCGCGGATCGCCTCGATCATGGTCATCGCGGTCACGTCACGCCTCCATCTGGTCGCGCTGCTCGATGAGGTGGCGCGGCAGGTGTGCGTACACGTCGTCGAACATCGTTCGGGGGCTGGAGGTGTGTCCGCTCTTCACCGATCCATGCGAGTCGGCTTCCGCAAACGCCGCTGCGATCTCGCCGTCGATCGCCTCGATCAACGCAGCGTGGCGGGCATCGTCCCAGGCGTCGATGGTGGTGAGATGCTGTCGCAGCCGCTCGATCGGGTCGCCGAGCGGGAACTGCGCCGATTCGTCGTCGGGCCGGTACACGGAAGGATCGTCGGACGTCGAGTGGGCGCCCACCCTGAGCGTCACCCACTCGATGAGCGTCGGACCGAGGTTGGACCGTGCCCGCTCTGCGGCCCATTGGGACGCGGCGTACACCGCCAGGTAGTCGTTGCCGTCCACCCGCAGGGCCGGGATGCTGAAGCCGAACCCCCGATCGGCGAACGTCGCCGAAGCGCCGCGGGCGAAGTCCTCAGGCGTCGAGATCGCCCACTGGTTGTTGACGATGTTCAGGATGACGGGTGCTTGGTAGGTGGATGCGAACACCAGGGCCGCGTGCACGTCGGACTCGGCCGTAGCGCCTTCGCCGATCCAGGCCGAGGCGATCTTGGTGTCGCCTCGCAACGCCGATGCCATCGCCCAGCCGACGGCCTGGACGAACTGCGTGGCCAGGTTGCCCGAGATGGAGAAGAACCCGTGTGCCTTCGACGAGTACATCACCGGAAGCTGTCGGCCCTTCAACGGGTCGTGTTCGTTGGAGAGCACCTGGTTCATCATGTCGACGATGGGGTAGCCGTCGGCGATCAGCAAGCCCTGTTGGCGATAGGTGGGGAAGTGCATGTCGCCGGGCCGCAGCGCCCTCTGCTGGGCGCATGCGATCGCCTCCTCGCCCAGGCACTGCATGTAGAACGAGATCTTGCCCTGGCGGTGGGCGCGGAGCAACCGGGCGTCGAAGCTGCGCACGGTGATCATGTCGCGGAGTCCCTGGCGAAGCTGATCCGCGTCGAGCGTGGGCGTCCACGGCCCGACCGCGTTGCCCTGATCGTCGAGCACCCTGACCAGTTGCTTGCGCATCAGCGCGATCCGTTCGACCTTCTCGTCGAGGTCGGGCTTGCGCATCTCGCCGGCCGCGCTGATGAACGGCACCGGATCGGCGGGGTGGTGCCCACGCGCGGGTTCGGGGATCCGCAGTTGCAAGACCGGGCCGGAAGCGATGTCCATGCCCCGAATCAGACCACGAACTGACGAGATGTCAAAACACATCGGATCGTTCGATGTGGGCGCCCGTCCCCGGGCTGACCCGAGGCTCGATGGAGTAGACATGTCCGTGCAGCCATCTGCCGTCCGAGAGGACACGACCAAGAGCAGTCGAGGAACCGCGATGGAGTTCACCCGATCCGCCGAGCACGAGGCCATTCGCGACGGGGTCCGTCGCATCTGTGCCGACTTCCCCGACGAGTACTGGGCAGCCAAGGACGAAGCCCATGAGTTCCCGTGGGAGTTCTACGACCAGCTCGCTGCGGGGGGCTGGGTCGGCATCTCGATCCCGGTCGAGTACGGCGGTGGCGGTCAGGGAATCACCGAGGCATCGGTGATGCTGGAGGAGATCGCCGCATCCGGCGCCGCGATGAACGGCTGCTCGGCGGTTCACCTGTCGATCTTCGGCATGGAGCCTGTGCGGCGGTATGGCTCGCCCGAGCTGGTGGCGGAGGTGCTGCCGCGTGTGGCCACGGGCGAGCTGCACGTCGCGTTCGGGATCACCGAACCCGATGCCGGCACCGACACGTCGTCCATTCGCACTCGGGCGGTGCGCGATGGCGACCACTACGTCGTTCACGGGGCCAAGGTGTGGACCACGAAGGCGCCGCTGTGCGAGATGTGCCTGCTGCTCGTGCGCACCACGCCGCGAGAGGAGTGCGCGAAACCGACCGATGGGATGACGCTGCTCCTGGTCGACCTGCAACAACCCGAGGTCGACATCCGGCCGATCCCCAAGCTCGGCCGCAACGCGGTGGTGTCGTGCGAGGTGCGTTACGACGGTCTGCGGGTTCCGGTGAGCCGCCGGATCGGTGACGAGGGCAAGGGCTTCACGTACCTGCTCGATGGTCTCAACCCCGAGCGGATCCTCATCGCCGCCGAAGCACTCGGCATCGGACGAGCCGCACTGCGTAAAGCCGTTCAGTACGGCAAGGACCGGGTGGTGTTCGGCCGCCCGATCGGTCAGAACCAAGGCCTGGCATTCCCGTTGGCCGAGGCCCACATGCAACTCCGCGCGGCCGAGTTGGCGGTGCGCGAAGCGTCGTGGCAGTTCGACAACGGCATCCCGTGCGGTGAGGCGGCCAACACTGCCAAGTTCCTCGCTGCGGAAGCAGCCTTCTTCGCCTGCGACCGAGCGATGCAGACCCACGGCGGCATGGGTTACGCCCGCGAGTACCACGTCGAGCGCTACTGGCGCGAGGCACGCCTGATGAAGATCGCCCCCGTGAGCCAGGAGATGGTGTGCAACTACATCGCCTCCAGCGTGCTCGGCCTGCCGAAGTCGTACTGACTCCACATGGATGACCAACGTCATGACTTCCGCGGTACTCGCATCGAGCATGTGGACCTGACCGATAGCCACCTCCATGGCGCATTCCTGGTCCGCACTCGGGTGACCAATGCCTGGGTGCATTCACTCGACCTGTCGGGAACCATCGAGTCCCTCGTGGTCAACGGCGTCGAGGTGGCCGACTACGTCCGCGCCGAGTTGGAACGCCGTCACCCCGAACTCGAGTACCTCGAATCGAAGGACGTCCCGGGGATGCAACGCGCCTGGACGAAGGTGCAAGAGATCGCTGCTGCCACCCTGGAGAGTGCCCTCCGCGTCCCGACGGCGATGCTCGACACCTCGGTGAACGGCGAGTACTCGTATCTCCAGACCTTGCGTCACCTCGTGTTCGCGACCGACCGCTGGATCACCGGGCCTGTGCTCCGTCGGACCGAGCCGTTCCATCCACTCGGCTACCCCCACGACGGTGCGTCACCGGCCGAACTCGCGCCGCTCGATCTCGCCGCCGTGGCGTCGCTCGACAGGGTGCTCCAGGTCCGAGCCGAGCGAGCGGGATTCGTCGAGGATCTCGTGCGCAACGCCACCGATGCATCGCTGGCTCGAGTCGTCGACAGCCCCAACGGTGGCACGACCACCGTCGGCGACTGCATCCGTGTCGTCATGATCGAGGAGTGGTGGCACCACCGGTACGCGGACCGGGACCTTGCCGTGCTCGCTTCATCCGAATCGCCCGGCTGACACGGCCGACCGAGCGCCCTGACCTCGCCCGCACCGCGGCGAGGCGATGCAGCGCCGCGAGGCACTGCTGGCGACCGATGGCATGGCCTGGGCGATGTGGTCGGGGCGGGGAGATTTGAACTCCCGACCCCCTGCTCCCAAAGCAGGTGCGCTACCGCTGCGCCACGCCCCGAACGGCTGCGATGCTATCGGCCAGGTGGCGTCAGGGAGTCATCTCTTGCGGATCTGCCAGTCGACCGAGAAGCCCTCGGTGCCGGGGTGAGCGACGAAGCGTCGACCCGTGATCGCTGTGGCGGTCAACACCATCCAATGGTGGCGGCCTTCGAGCCAAGGTCCGGAATCAGGCAGTCCGTGGGCCCCGGTCACGTGCCGGAGCGTTCCGCGCACGATCACGCTCCATGCCTCGCGTGCGGTCTCGTCGACCGCATCGACCTCGAACGATGCAGGCCCTTCGTAGCGTCCGATGATGGTGGCCGGTCCTGTCCGGATCACCAACTGGCAGGCGTCATCGGGCCCGATCGTCTTGAAGTTGACCGGCAGGGCGATGGGGAAGCCGTGGTCGATCACGCAGATCCGGCCGACGTTCTGCGAGCGAATCAGTGACAGGCTCTCCCACGCCGGCACCTCGACTCGTTCCGTACTCATGGTTGCCCCCCTTGCCGTTGGTGTTCAGCGAGACGACGGCGATCGAGATCGCCGATGCAGAACGCCGGAGCCTTCGTTCGCCGCCCGACGAACGAAAGCCCCGAACTCTTCGATCACTCCGTGACGATCAGCGCAGTCACCATGCCGAACATGCCGGTCGAGGTTTCCGCGTGAGTGAGGATGTGACAGTGCCACGCCCACACGCCGACGTCGGTGGCCTTGTAGAGCACCGTGTATCGCTCGCCAGGAGCGATGTTGATCGTGTCGCTGGGCATCGGGAAATCGAGCGGCGTTCCGTCCTTGGCGACGATCCAGCCCATCGGCTGGTGCAGGTGCATCGGGTGGGCGGTGAGACCCTCGTTGAGGTAGTGCACCATCATCACTTCGCCCTTGCGAAGCGTGTACGGCTCGGTGGCGGGGAAGCTCTTGCCGTTGAGGCTGAGGCCGATCACGCCGGCGTCGTTCAGCACCATGTTCACGGTCTTGTCGACCTTCGTGTAGCCCTTCTCCTTCAGGTACTCGGGAATCGGCATCTCGCCGATCAGGAAGGCGCCGAACAGACCATCGGGGATCTGCTCCTGAGCGTTGTGGTGCGAGTGGTAGATGCCGACGGCGGGCTCGAGTGCCTCGAACTCGTAGACGAAGCTCTCGCCCGGCGGAACGGCCGGCTGGGTGAAGGGGTCGACGCCGTCCATGTTGTTCGGCACGCGAATGCCGTGGAAGTGGATGTCGGTCGACTCGTCGAGGTCGTTCTGGAAGTTGATGCGGACGTTGTCGCCCACCTCGACGTGGATGGTCGGCGCCGGGACGACGCCGTTGTAGGTGGTGGCCTCGACGAACTTGCCGGGCGACACCTCCCACTGGACCTTCTTGGCGGTGATGTCGTACACCTTGGTGCCGTCGGCCGTGATCTCCGTCGGCTCGAGCAGGTCGCCGCCGTGGCCCTCGGTCTTGGCCGGGAACTG
>JAYUSX010000471.1:0-6963 GCA_043755475.1 Actinomycetota bacterium | reverse complement strand
CATCGGCGATGGCCTCGTGGGTGGCGAGCGCCATCAGGTCGACGGGGTCGAGTGCGTCATCGATCCCGGCGGCGCGGAAGAGCGACTGGCCGGCGCCGACGAGGACAGGGGTGCGGGGATCGATGGTCACAGGCGGAGGCTACGGAGTGACCTCCGTTCGCGAGAACCCGAACAGTAACGAGGCCGGCGCCGATGGGTGGGCGACGCAGCGACGCCCTCGCCTCCGGGTCCGTGGTCGTACACTCGAACACCGTGTCACGTATCGCCATCGGATCCGACCACGCCGGCTACGAGCTCAAGCAGCACTTCGTCGATCTGCTGCACGTCTCGGGGCACGATGTCTCCGACCTCGGTACCGACAGCACCGACAGCGTCGACTACGTGGAGTTCTGCGCCAATGTCGGGCGCGCCGTTCGCGATGGTGCGGCCGATCTCGGCGTGGTGATCGGCGGGAGCGGTCAGGGCGAACAACTTGCCGCCAACAAGGTGCGCGGCGTGCGCGCCGCACTGTGCAACGACCTGTACACCGCACGCATGGCTCGTGCGCACAACGACGCCAACGTGCTCAGCATCGGCGCTCGCGTGGTGGGTGTCGGTCTGGCCGAAGAGATTCTGGATACCTTCTTGACCACCCCCTTCGAAGGTGGTCGCCACCTCCGCCGTGTGCAACAGCTCATGGCCCTCGAGCAGGAGTTCTGACCCCATGCCGTTTCCCAGCGACACCATGCCGGACACCGAGGTGTTCACCCTCATCGATCGCGAGGTCGAGCGTCAGTGCACGGGGCTGCAGCTCATCGCCAGCGAGAACTTCACATCGCCCGCGGTCATGCGCGCCGTCGGGAGTGCGCTCACGAACAAGTACGCCGAGGGGTATCCCGGCAAGCGGTACTACGGCGGGAACGCGATCATCGACGACATCGAGTCGCTGGCCATCGAGCGGGTGAAGGCGTTGTTCGGTGCCGACCACGCCAACGTGCAGCCCCACTCGGGCGCGAACGCCAACATGTGCGCATACCAGGCGGTCCTGAACGCCGGCGACACCGTGCTGGGTCTCAGCCTCGATCACGGCGGCCACCTCACGCACGGTTCCCCGGTGAACGCCAGCGGCAAGCTGTACCACTTCGTCGCCTACAAGGTCACTCCGGGCGACGAGCGGGTCGACCTCGACCAGGTGCGCGACCTCGCACTCGAGCACCGGCCCAAGCTGATCGTGGCGGGCACCACCAGCTATCCCCGCCGACTCGACCCCGAAGCGTTCAAGGCGATCGCCGACGAGGTCGGCGCCCTGTTCATGTTCGACGCCGCACACATCGCTGGTCTGATCGCCGGAGGGGCGCATCCCAACCCGGTGCCCTTCGCCGACATCGTCACGTTCACCACGCACAAGACGCTCCGCGGTCCGCGCGGTGGATGCATCCTGTCGACGGCCGAACACGCTCCAGCGATCGACAAGGCGGTGTTCCCCGGATGGCAGGGCGGACCACTCGAGCACGTGATCGCCGGCAAGGCGGTCGCCTTCCACGAAGCCATGCAGCCGAGCTTCACCGAGTACGCGCGGCAGATCGTGGCGAACGCGAGCGAGCTCGCGCAGGCGCTGGTTCATCAAGGTTTCCGACTCGTCAGCGGGGGCACCGACATCCATCTGATGGTCGTCGACCTGCGTCCGTTCGATGCCGAGCTGTCGGGCAAGGAAGCCCAGCTCGTGCTCGACCGCGCGGGGATCACCCTCAACAAGAACACGATCCCCGACGATCCGCGCAGCCCCTTCGTCACCAGCGGCGTGCGCATCGGTACCCCCTCGGTCACCACACAAGGCATGAAGGAACCGGAGATGGTCCAGATCGCAGCCCTGATCGCGCGAGCCCTGCGGCATCGCACCGACGACGCCGAGCTCGATGCGGTGAAGGCCGACGTCGCCGCGCTCTGCGGACGCTTCCCCGCGTACTGACTCCGGCCAGAGAACCGTCACACCGTGCCCAGCATCGGCTCGTACCTCATCGTCGGGGCTGTTGCTGCTGTCGTCACCTTTGCCACCACCCCCGTGGTGAAGCGCGTCGCGATGCGGGTCGGTTGGGTCGCACAGCCGAACGAGCGCACGGTGCACACCGTGCCGCTGCCCGACGTCGGCGGCATCGCGCTGTTCGTCGGTTTCGTCGTGGCGTTCGGCGTGTCGCGCCTGATGGGTGTCTTCGACTCGCTGTTCGCCGGCACCGACGAGCTCCTCGGGGTCCTGATCGCTGCCACCGTGATGTTCCTGGTCGGGCTCGTCGACGACGTTCGTGAGCTGTCGGCACCAGCGAAGGTGGCCGGCACCGTGATGGCAGGGCTGATCCTGGTGGCCTTCGGCGTCACCATGTTCTTCTTCCGGCTGCCGTTCCTCGACGTGGTCGTGCTGAGCAGCGACTGGATTCCCCTGGTCACGGTGCTCTGGGTGCTCGGTATGACCCAGGCGATCAACCTGATCGACGGTCTCGACGGGCTCGCTGCGGGGATCGTCGCGATCGGTGCGTTCTCGTTCTTCCTCTACAGCCAGCACCTCAGCGAGCAGAAGCTGTTGGTCGAGCCGAACATCGGTCCGCTGATCGCGATCATCACCGTTGGCGTGTGCATCGGGTTCCTGCCGCACAACTTCAACCCGGCGCGGATCTTCATGGGTGACAGCGGCGCATTGCTGCTCGGTCTGCTGATGGCCGTCAGCACGAGCGTGGTCGGTGGGCGTGAGCGCACCGATGCCACGGCGAAGTCGCCGGGCCAGGCCTTCTTCTTCTTCGCCCCGCTGTTCATCCCGCTGGTCATCCTCGGCGTTCCGATCCTCGACACGTTGTGGGCGATCATCCGGCGGGCCCGCAGTGGCGAAGGCCTCGCCACCGCCGACAAGGGCCACCTTCATCACCGCCTGATGGAGATGGGCCATGGGCAGCGTCGCAGCGTGCTGATCCTGTGGGGGTGGACCGCCTTGCTCAGCGCGTTCGTGCTGTACCCGGTCATCACGGGGCGAGGCGTGTCGTACATCCCGGTGGGAGCGGCGATGCTGGGGCTCGTGCTGTACACCGTGTTGCACCCACAGATCCGCAGCCAACGCTCCGGCGAGTGACGTTCGGTCGTCAGGCATGTCCGGCTGTGGACCGGACGAGCCCGGCCGTGCGCGGACGGTCCCGGCCGCGTCGCGCATCGCCACGGATTCCGGGTGGTCCGTCCGCGGCTACGGTTTGGCGAACGTGAACGGGAGTCGCTAGATTGTGTTCGCGTTCACAAGCTCGCCACAACGTTGTGGCGCCCGCCATTGAAGTGAGCGCCCAGGCCAGGACCCCGTGAAACTCGTTCCCCGCACCACGACCATCGATGCCGACGACAACATCGGCCGTGGCATGGACTTCGCGCTGGTGATCCTCGTGTTCCTCGGCCTCGGATGGGCGCTGGATCGCGGCCTCGGCACGCGACCGGTGTTCATGATCGGCTGCACCGTGTTCGCCGTGGTCGGCCAGTTCGTCCGCATGTGGTACGCCTACGGGGCCCGTATGAGCGTCCTCCAGGCTCAGCGCACCACCGACCTGCACCGCGCGCCACGGGCCACCGTCGTGAGCCAGGACCTGGCATACGCACCTCTCGAGATCCCCTCCGAAATCGAGCGCGAGATCGAGCGCACGACGGATCGCACGACCACGACCACGACCACGAACCAGGTCGGCGGCGACAACGCGTACGCCCCGTCGCCGAACGACGGAGTCACGGCATGAGCCGAACTCGACCTGCGGCCGAACCGATGCTCACGCGCCTCGACGGCCCGGCGCCGGAGGTCACGGTGTCGAAGGACATCATCAGGCGTGGTCTGATCGTGGCTCCGCTGCTGATCGCACTGTGCGGCGTCATCTGGGGCATGGATGGTGCATGGTCGTCCATGTACGCGATCCTGATCGTGCTCTTGAACTTCGCACTCGCCGCCGCGCTGGTCGCGACGACGGCGCGGATCAGCCTCGGCTTGATGATGGGCGCGGTGCTGTTCGGCTACCTCATCCGCCTCGGACTCATCTTCCTCGCCGTGTTCCTCGTTCGTGACGCCGCCTGGATTTCACTTCCGGCGCTCGGAGCGACCATCATCGTCACGCACCTCGGTCTCCTCCTGTGGGAACTGAAGTTCGTCGCGATCTCCCTTGCCCACCCAGGCCTCAAGCCTGCCCGCCCGTAAACACGACAGGATCGGATCCCAACGTGCTCGCAGAAGCCTTCAAGTTCCCCGAGATCAATGCCATCCTCCGGTGGCAGGACATCTTCACGTCGTTCAACAAGATCGCGTTGATCGCCGTTGCTGCCGCTGTCATCGGCATCGTCGTGTTCCTCCTCGCGGGCAACAAGGACGCAAAGGTGGCGCCGCGAGGCGTGCGCAACCTGGCCGAGACCACGGTGGAGTTCATCGAGGACGGCATCGTGATGCAGACGATGGGCAAGAGCGGCCTCGGCTGGACGCCGTTCCTGCTGAGCCTGTTCATCTTCATCTACCTCTGCAACGTGCCCGGCATCATTCCGTTCCTGCAGATGCCGGCAACCGCCCGCATGGCGATCCCGATGTTCCTCGCCTTGCTCGTGTGGGTCGTCTACAACGGTGTCGGCCTCAAGCACCAGGGCATCAAGTACCTGACGAACACGATCTGGCCGCCCGGGGTGCCCGTGGCCCTGAAGCCGCTCGTCGGCGTGATCGAGTTCATCTCGAACATCATCGTCCGTCCGTTCTCGCTGACGGTCCGACTCTTCGCCAACATGCTGGCCGGTCACATCCTGCTCGTGACCTTCGCACTGCTCACGCAGGCGCTCGTCACCGCCGAGACCCAGCAGCTGCTGCTCAAGCCGATGGCGATCCTGCCCTTCTTCATGTTGGTGTTCCTCACCGCATTCGAAGTGCTCGTGGCGTTCCTGCAGGCCTACATCTTCACCATCCTCACCGCCGTGTACATCGGCGGTTCCGCTCACCCCGAGCACTGATCAGCGACGCTGATCGCCCTTCTCCACCTCATCCAGCTCCACCCAGTCATCCAGATCTACCCAGAAACCTCATACAGGAGATAGTCACATGGAAGCATTGAGCCAGGTCCTCGCAGCGGCGTTTGACCAGCAGCAGGCCGACGCCGACAAGGCAGCCGCAGCCGCCACGTCGGCCGGTTTCGCCTACGGTCTCGCGGCCATCGGCCCCGGCATCGGCATCGGTTACCTCGTCGGCAAGTCCGTCGAGGCGATGGCCCGCCAGCCCGAGGCTGCCGGCATGGTGCGTACCACCATGTTCCTCGGCATCGCCTTCACCGAAGCCCTTGCCCTCATCGGCTTCGTGGTCTTCATCCTCATCGGTCTGTGACAGTCACCGCATGACCAGCCGGCCGTCCACCGGTCTCGCGGTCGAACCGACTGAGTTCTCATCCATGTCCGAAACCACCAGAAAACCACCCGAATGGAGCTGATGTGTTGACAGTCGTCAATCATCTCCAGGGGCTCGCCGTACGTCTCGCCACCGAATCCGGTGTCGAGGTGGACGAAGGGCCCGGCCCGATCGTTCCCGAGCTGAAAGAGCTGTACTGGGGCGCCGGATCGTTCATCGTCTTTGCCCTCCTGATGCGCTTCTATCTGTTCCCGCGCCTCAAGTCGGGCATGGACGCACGCTATGCCGGCATCCGCGCCGACCACGAGCAGGCAGACGCCGAGCGTGCCTCGGCCCGTGCCGAGGTGGCCGACTACGAAGCCCAACTGGCAGCCGTCAAGGCCGAAGCAGCGGCCAAGGTCGATGCAGCCCGCCAGACGCTCGAGGCAGAGCGCCAGGAGAAGGTCAAGGCCCTCACCGCGCAGCTCGCCGAACGTCGTGCTGTGGCACAGGCCGAGACCGACGCCGCCAAGGCTGCGGTGCGCGACCAGATCCACGCCGCAGTGGCCGACGTCGCCGGCCGCGCCGGCGAACTGGCGACGGGTCGTCGACCCGACGCCGCCGTGGTCTCCAAGGTGGTCAACGAGGTGATGGCACGATGAACGTTCTGGGACTCATCGTCCGTCCGATGGCCGAGTGCGGCATCGACTCGGAGAACACCTGCGTCACGCCGAAGCCGATCCTGCCGGAGACGCCCGAGATCATCTGGGGTGGCCTCGCCGCGCTGATCATCTTCGCCTTGCTGGTGAAGTTCGCCGGGCCCGCGATCAAGAAGAGCATGGCGGCCCGCACTGCGCGCATCCAGGGCGAGCTCGACGGCGCGGCGGAAGCCCGCACCACAGCTGCTGCAGAAGCGACGCACATCCGTGCCGCGAAGGGCGACATCGCCGGCGAGCGCGCCCGCCTCCTGGCCGAAGCCGATGCGCAAGCTGCAGCCGTCCTCGAAGATGGTCGGGTTCGCGTCGAGCAAGAGCTGCGCGACATCGAAGCACGTGTCGTGGCCGAGATCGCTGCGACCGGCAATCGCGCCGGCGACGAACTGCGCGCCGAGATCGCCCGCCTGTCGAACGCAGCGGTCGACCACGTTGTGTCGGGTTCGCTCGACGACGCGACGCATCAGGAGCTCATCGAGAGCTTCATCGCCCGGGTCGGGGCATCGAACGGCGGAGCAACGAGAGTCGGAGGAGCCCAGTGAGCGACAACCGCATCGACGGCTACGCACGGGCGCTGTTCGAGATCGCCCGCGCCGAAGGCACCATCGACGAGGTCGAAGACGAGCTGTTCCGGTTCGCCCGCAGCTACGAGTCGTCCGACTCGCTCCGCAATGCGCTGACCGACGAGCAGATCCCTGCGGCGAGGCGCCAGGCGATCGTCGAAGATCTCCTCGGCGGCAAGGCGACCAGCACCACGGTGCAGCTCGTGAGCATGGTGATCGGTTCGGGTCGCGGCCGCGACCTGCCGGCCATCGTCGACAAGCTCGTTGCCCGGGCCTCGTCGGCCAAGAACCTCGAGCTCGCCGAAGTCCGCACCGCAGTGCCGCTGACCGCCGATCAAGAGAC
>JAYUSX010000470.1:0-18527 GCA_043755475.1 Actinomycetota bacterium | reverse complement strand
CACCGGGCGCCCGTTCGTCGGCGACTCACGGTGCGGTGGCGCGACCGGACAGCGACATCGCGGCACGCTCGGCGGCCACGATCTGCTCGCGCATCCTGGCGGCCAGCACGCGCACGTTGGGTTCCAACACCATCGAGTCGTGATCGCCGGGCATCTCGTGCACCTCCACCCGGTCGCAGTACGGCGTCCACCCGTTGTCGTCGTAGATGAAGCGCTTGTCGCGATTGATCATCCGTCCTGGGCCGAACACGTGGGTCGGGTTGAGCTTCGGGCGGAACAGGCTCACCGTGCCGGGGTGGTGGCGCACCTGGTAGCGAGCGATCGCCCGATAGAACGCAGCCTCGATCTCACTGGAGTGCAGTTCGCCCTCGGTCGAGGAGTCGATGATGCCGAGCTTGCGCCGGCGCGCCACCTCGCGCCACACAAGACGACCTCTCACCCAATCGATCGGATAGCGGATCCCCTCGCGGCGGAGGTTCATCAGGTGCATCTTCGCCTTGTCGCCCTTGGTGAGCTCCGGGCCCTGGGGCAGCGGGGTGTCGAGCATCACCAACAGGATCGTCTCCTCCCCCGCTTCACGCAGTTGACGGGCCATCTCGAGTGCAGCGATGCCACCACCCGAGAACCCGCCCAACAGGTACGGGCCATGCGGCTGCACGGTGCGGATTTCGCGCAGGTAGTCGGTGGCCATCTCCTCGAAGGTCTCGTGGGGTTGGTCGCCGCCGAACAGCCCACGTGCCTGGACGCCGTAGAACGGGCGCGCGCCACCGATCTGATTGGCCAGGTGGCGCAGGTTGAGCACATTGCCGAACATGCCGGCCACGAGGAAGAACGGCAGGTTGGGTCCGCCGCTGCCTGTGTGCATCGGGACGAGGTAGGTGAACCGTGGACGATCGGTGACCGTCACGTCGCCGGCGCGCCCGTCGGTCGCGGAAGCGTCGGCAGGGCCGATCGCGGCCCGGATGAGGTTCGCGCATGCTTCCACCGTCGGCGCCTCGAACAGCACGGAGATCGGGAAGTCGACGCTGAACTGCTTGCGCACCTTCGAGAACAACCTCACCGCGATCAGGCTGTGACCGCCGAGGTCGAAGAAGCCGTCGTGCACACCCACGGACGTGACCCCGAGCAGCTCCTGCCACATCTCGACGAGCGCTTCTTCGATGCCGTCGCGAGGAGCCACGTACTCGTTGTCGAGATCGGGTCGGGCGAACGACGCGCCATCCTCGCCGCCGGACGGGCTGGCCTGGGCGGCTGCGGCGGAGACGGTCTGCGACACGAGGGCCGGCAGGTCGACCGAGCTGACGATCACCTGGGCGCGGTGATAGCCCGACAGCACCCGCTCGAACGCGTCGGCTCCCTCCTCGGGCAGGATGCCTTGGCGCAAGGTGTGCTGGAACACGAGCTCGCTCTTCGACAGGTGGCGATCGCTGTGGGCGTCGTGGTCGAACTCCACATCGGCGGTCGACCCGACACCGCCGGGCTGCAGGTCGAGATCGCCGTCGAGACGCTTGATCGAGAACTCGCGCACCTCCACCAGCACGCGACCGCTCGCGTCGGCCAGGGTGACGTCGAACCGGGCGAATCCGCTCGCCTCGGTGGGCGAACCGTGGGCTCGCACGTGAGCCACCACATCGGCAGGCAGGTATCCGAGCACCTCGATCGTCTCGTAGTCGATCGGCACCCACAGACGGTCGCCCGTGTAGCCCTCGATGAGGTCCATCGCGAAACCGGTGCCGAGGTCGACCAGCGCGGGGTGCAGGCCGATGGTGACGAGGTCGCCGTGGTACGGATCGGGCAGGTGCAATCGCGCGAGCGCCTCACCCGCACCGAAGCGCGACTGGCTGACGACCTGCCACCGAGGTCCGAAGCGGAGGTGCTCCTCCTGCTTGCTGTGGCGAGGCCCGCGAACGGCACAGCGCGCCTCGATCGCATCGATGTCGATCCGCCGCGTCTCGGGTAGCCCGAGCAACAGGATCGTTGCCGATCCGGTACGCCGCCATCCTCGGCGCGAGCCGCTGGCACCTTCAGTGGGCGGTCCGTCGATCTCCACGCGTTCGGCCAGCTCGAACGAGTAGCCGTTGTCGATCGGCGTGAGCCGGGTCCGCACCTCGCGCGTCTGACCGTCGGCAATGGCGAGCGGGCGGAAGAACACCAGTTCGCGAAGTTCGAATGCCCGATCGATGCCGATCTCGGCTAGCGCGGCGCGGACCACCTCGAGATAGCCGGCGCCCGGCACGAGGGCATCACCGTTGGCCGTGCGGTGATCGTCGAGCAGCCAGTCGGTGTCGGGGCTCCAGGACGAGAACAGCTCGTGGGCGCCTCGTTGTGCCTGCCGACGCCTGCTGAACCATGGGTGGGCGCACGGAACCGTCTCGTCCGACTCCGCGGCAACCATCTTGTGCGCCGCCTCGGCCGCCATCCCGACCTCGTTCCAGATGCCCCAGTCGAGCGCGAGGAACTTCGTGCGTCGGCGCCCCTGCCGCGACTGGGCAAAGGCGTTCAGGAACGCGTTCGCGGCCACGTAGTCGACCTGACCCATCGGGGCCGTGACGGTGCTGGTGGACGAGAACACCACGAACATGTCGAGGTCGTCGTCGGCGGTCACCTGCTCGAGCACGAGCGTGCCCGCCACCTTGGGCGACAGCACGTCTTCGACGTCGGCCTGCCGCTTGGTGACCATCAGCCCGTCGTTCACCACACCGGCGGCGTGCACCACGCCGTGCACGCCCCCGAAGCAACGTCGCGTCTCGGCCACGATCTCGCGCATGCGCACCACATCGGTGACATCGCCGGCCATCACCTCCACCTGCCCGCCGAGCGCCTCGATGGCGCGCACCGCAGCGATGCGTTGCGACATGGCGTGGCCGTCGCCCACCTTGGCGATCACGTCGTCCCACTGGTTCCTCGGCGGCAGGCCCGATCGCGAGATCAGCACGAGCTTGGCGCCACGCCGCTCTGCCAACCGGCCGGCGATCGTGAGCGAGATCCCTCCGAGGCCGCCGGTGACGAGCACGGCGCCACCCTGACGAAGCGGCAGTTCGCCTGCAGCCGGAACGTTCGCCCGCCGCACGTCGGCAATCCATCGCTGCCCACTGCGAACCGCGACGACCGCTGCAGACGCCGCTGCGCGCGACTCGACCTCGATCGCGTCGATGACGCTGCCGACGTTGATCGGCAGCGCGGCGGTCGCGGCCTTCGCCGCGGCGGTGCGCGCCAGCCGCCTCACCGGCGAACCGCGGTGCACCCCGACGGCGGCGGCCACCTCGTCGGGCGACAGGTCGAGCACCGACACCGTCACATCCGACAACTCGCGGGGCATCACCATCGCCGGGCCGAGGACGGTGCCTGGTCGGGCCAGCGAGCCTCGTCGCCGTCGTCGACCCGTTGGCTCCCTGCGGTGGCCACCAGGATGTGCAGCGGGCGCTTCACTCCGTCGGCCGACCACGCCTGGGCGAAGAACAACAGGCTGTAGAACCCGAGCTCCTGGTTCCGGTGGAAGAAGCTCGAGCCGTCGCGATGGGCCTCGTCGTGGGCGAGCAAACTCAGGTGCAGCACCCGGTCGGGGATGCGGTCGTGTTGGGTGAGGTCGCGCAGCAACTGGTCGTAGCCGTCACGCCCCTGTTCGGGCGAGAGGCGATACTCGTCCGGCGACACGCAGGCGTAGCTGTCGCCGGATCGGACGACGACCACGCGATGCCCTGTCGCGCGCAGGCGCGGCACCAGCCGATCGGCGACACCGGCCGCGTCGGCGAACACGAGATGGGTCATCTGCTGGTCGATCGGATCCTCGACGTCGCGGCGGCGCCACACCGGCTCCCAGAACCACCGCGAGGCGTCGCTCTCCTTGTCGACCAGCGCATCGGCCGCATCGGTCGCGGCATCGTGGCGTGTGCCCGGCTCGATGAAGTACTTCTGCCCCTGGAACGCATACGTGGGCAGCGACACCCGCATCCGTTGCTCGCCCTCGAACAGCTTCGCCACATCGAGTTGTCCACCGGCGGCCCACAGGCGGCCCGTGACACCGAGCAGGAAGGCGTCGTCGGGCACCACCTCGTCGGCGTGACGCAAGACGTTGATCGATGCCTGCGACGAGGAGACAGCAGGGTTCATGCGCGCGAGCGACGACAGGGTCTTACCAGGGCCGACCTCGAGGAACACACGTCCCGCCTCGGCGGCGAGGGTCGCGATGCCCTCGGCGAAGCGCACGGTGCCACGGAGGTGGGCGACCCAGTACTCCGGGTCGGTCGCCTGTGCGTCGGTCACCCACGTGCCCGTGCGATTCGACACCCAGGGGATGGTGGGCTTCGACAGCGTGATCGAGCGCAGGTAGGCACCGAACTCGTCGAGGACCGGATCGAGCATGCGGCTGTGCGCGGCGATGTTGATCTTCACCCGATGGGCCTCGACACCGATCGACGCGAGGTGTTCCTGCAGCCGTGCGAGCGTGGTGTCGTCGCCGGAGGCGACACACAGGTCGGGGGCGTTCACGGCGGCGAGGTCGAGGCCGTATTCCTCGAGCAGCGGCGCCAGTTCGTCGGCGTCGAGCGGCACGGCGAGCATGCCGCCGGCGGTGCGGTCCATCAGCCGGCCGCGCAGTACGACGAGGCCGAGGCAGTCCTCGAACGTGATCGTGCCTGCGACACACGCGGCGGTGTTCTCGCCCACGCTGTGGCCGATCAGCGCGGTGGGCTGCAGCCCTCTGCTGATCAGCAGACGGGCGAGGGCGTGCTCGACGATGAAGATCGCCGGCAGCTGCAGCGAGGGCCGCTCGAGGGCGACGAGCGCGTCGGTCAGCCGATCGGGCGCACAGAACAGATCGGGTTCGAGATCGATGCCGTGGTTGTCGCGGAGCAACCGCAGCCCGGCATCGACGTCGACGGCGAAGGAAGGCTCACTGGTGTAGAGATCGATCGCCATGCGCGGGTACTGCGCTCCGCCGCCGGGGAACATGAACGCGAGTCGAGGGGCCTCGCTCGACGCCGTGTGCGAGAACACCCGCCGCGGCTCGCTGCCCTCCAGGAGCGCGATCGCTTCGTCGCGGTCGGCAGCCACCAGCACGCGGCGCTCGGTGAAGTGGCGACGGCCTTCGAGCAGCGTGTACGCGACGTCGCCGAGGTCGAGTTCGGGATGCGCCCTCAGGTGTGCCGCCAGCCGAGCGGCATTGCCGTCGAGCGCGCCTCGGTTGCGTCCCGACAGTGCGATCAGGTGCCACGGCTTGGTGCTCGGCCGGCTGGTTCGGGCCGGCGGCTCCTCCAGGATCGCAAAGGCGTTGGTGCCCCCCACGCCGAGCGAGTTGACCCCCGCGCGGCGGACGCCACCGCCTTCGGGCTTCCACTCGCGCAGGGTGTCGTTCACGTAGAAGGGGCTGTCGTCGAACTCGATGCGCGGGTTGGGTGCTTCGTAGTTCAACGTGGGAGGGATCTCGGCGTGCTGGAGGGCGAGCGACGCCTTCACCAGACTGGCCACGCCGGCAGCCGTGTCGAGGTGACCGATGTTGGTCTTCACGCTGCCCAGACCGCAGAAGCCCACTCGGTCGGTGCCCTCGCGGAACGCCTGCGTGAGTGCGGCGACCTCGATCGGGTCGCCCATCGCCGTCCCGGTGCCGTGGCACTCGACGTAGCTCACCGTGTCGGCATCGACGTCGGCGACCGCGAGCGCCTCGGTGATGCAGGCTGCTTGACCGTCGACGGACGGAGCGAGGTAGCCGACCTTCTGCGACCCGTCGTTGTTCACCGCGGTGCCCTTGATGACCGAGTAGATCTGGTCGCCGTCGTCGATCGCATCCTGCAATCGGCGCAACACGATGACCCCGGTGCCGCTGCCGAACACGGTGCCCTGGGCGCGATGGTCGAAGGCACGACAGTGACCGTCGGGCGACAGGATCTCACCGTCTTCGTAGTGGTAGCCGCGCCGATGCGGGATCTCGATCGTGACGCCGCCTGCGAGCGCCATGTCGCATTCGCCCGACAGCAGGTGCTGCACCGCCAGATGTGCGGCCACCAGCGATGTGGAGCACGCCGTCTGCACGTTGATCGCGGGCCCGCGCAGGTCGAGCAGGTAGCTCACGCGGGTGGCGAGGAAGTCCTTGTCGTTGCCCGTGTGGCGCAGCAGGAACATGCCGACGCTGCGCACGAGCTCGGGGTTGGTGATCAGGTTCTGCGCGAAGTAGGCGGCCATGCCCGAACCGGCGAAGATGCCGACCGCGCCGTCGAACCGCTCGGGCATGTGACCCGAGTCTTCGAGCGCCTCCCAACAGGCCTCGAGGAACTGACGGTGCTGCGGATCCATGATCGCCGCTTCTTTCGGCGAGAAGCCGAAGAACTCGGCGTCGAAGTGCTCCATCTGGTCGAGCGGGGCGCCCGCCTTCACGTAGTTCGGGCGCAGCAAGGCATCTCGCTTCACCCCCGCTGCGATCAACTCGTCATCGGTGTAGAAGCGCACGCTCTCGACGCCGTTGCGCAGGTTGTACCAGTACTCCTCCGGCGACAGCGCCCCAGGGAGGCGAACCGCCATGCCGACGATCGCGATGTCGTTGTCACTGGCCACGTGGGAACTCCGATGGAGAGGCGAGTCGGGTGGTGCGTCTGGTGTTGCGTCTGGTGGTGCGTCTGGTGTTGGAATGTCGGGTCATCGAACGCGGGCGCGGCGGCGCTCCATGTGCTCGCGTCGGCGCGAGGCACGATCAGCGCTCTGCTGCAGCGAGGCCGACGCGCTGTCGGAGGTGAGCGAGTTGGCGAAGGTGCGGATCGTGGGGAACCGATACAGCTCGGTCAGCGGGATCTGTCGCTCGAGCACCTCTTTCAGGCGGCGGTGCATGCGCACCACGAGCAGGGAATGCCCGCCGATGTCGAAGAAGTTGTCGTCGACGCCGATGGCCTGCATGCCGAGAGTCTCGCGCCAGACGTCGAGCACGGTTCGTTCCATGTCGTTCTCGGCGTCGGCGACCACGACGTCTCCGGCCCGCTGGCCGAGCACGGCGGCCAGCGACGGCAGACCGTTGCGGTCGATCTTGCCGTTGGGCGTGTGCGGCAGATCGTCGAGCACCACGATGTGGCCAGGGATCATCGGATCCGGAAGGTTCACCCTCAGGTGATCCTTCAGCTCCGACGGTTGCAGATGCGCTCCGTCCTTGGCCGAGACGAACCCGACGAGCTGTTGGTCGCCCGGGGTGTCCTCGCGGACGACGACGACGCACTCGCGGACGTGTGGATGCTGGCCGAGCCGAGCCTCGATCTCACCCAGTTCGATGCGATAGCCACGGATCTTCACCTGGTGATCGATCCGACCGAGGAAGTCGATGATGCCTGAACCGTCGGTGCGCCACTTCGCGAGGTCGCCCGTCGTGTACATGCGACCACCGGCGACGAACGGGTCGGCAACGAATCGTTCCGCGGTGAGCTCGGGCCGCTGGTGGTATCCGCGCACCACGCCCTCGCCGCCGATCCACAGATCGCCCGGCACACCGGCGGGCAGGGGCTGCAGGTTCTTGTCGAGGATGTAGATGCGGGTGTTCGCGATCGGTGTGCCGATCGGGATCGTGGCGAGCGATCCGTGCAGCTTCCACGAGGTCGACCAGATGGTGGTCTCGGTGGGGCCGTACATGTTGGTGACGTTGCCCGTGCGCGAGTTGTCGACGAGGTCCTTGGCGAGTTGTACCGGGAATGCCTCGCCGCCGACGTACAGGTGGGCGACGTCGGCCAGTGCCGCGCGGGTGTCGTCTTCCAAGGTGAACATCCGCGCCATCGACGGGGTGCACTGCAGATGGGTGACCTGATGGCGACGCAGCTGCGCAGCAGGCGACAGGTCGAGGGTCGTCGCCGGGTGGGCCACGGTGGCCGGCGCAGGCGCGTTGGCGATGTTCTTCGCCCGGTCGAGATGAGGGAGGCTTGCGAGCACCACGTCGGTCGGTACGCCGAAGTCGATCAGGCATCCGATCTCGTCGACGCCCATCCCCTTCAGCGTGTCGATCATCGGCTGCACGCTCTCGGGCGTGCCGAACAGGCCACTCGTCTCGTAGTAGCGCAGGAATGCGAACTCGAGTACCGCGTCGGTGTCTTCGGGGCTGAGGCTGGCGATCAGGTCGTCGTCGTTGGAGACGTCGTATCCCACGGGCCGCTGGAAGGCCGGGAACGCCCAGGCGTACTCCTTCACCAACGACACCGACGTGCCGAGGTAGTCCTTCATCGGCTGGCGCACCAACTCGCGCACCTCGTCGTCGTCGCCGCCGACGAAGGTGTGCAACATCAGCGACACGATCCCGGTGGCGGGGTCGAACCCGGCGTCGGCACGCGCCTGCCGATAGGCCTGCAGCTTGGGGGCCAGCTGTTCGACCGACTGGCCGAGGAGGTGGGTCAGGACGTTGGCGCCGATGCGGCCGGCCTCGATGAACGTCTCGGGGTTGCCCGCCGTGGTGACCCACACTGGCAGCTCGGCCTGGACCGGTCGGGGCAGGGTGGTGATGTGTTCCTCGGCTCCATCGACACCGATGAACGTGACGGTCTCGCCACGCCACAGGGCCTTCACCTTCTCGATGTCGCGGAACATGTTCTTCTTGGCTTCGGCGTAGTTCTGCGGCATCAGCACGAAGTCGCGCGGCCACCAGCCCGAGGCGATCGACAGCCCGACGCGACCGTTCGACAGGTTGTCGACCATGCTCCACTGTTCGGCCACGCGGATCGGGTGGTGCAACGGCAGCACGACCGACCCCGACCTGATCTGAACGTTCTCGGTGATCGCCGCGAGCGCAGCGCCTGCCACGGCGGGGTGCGGGTACAGGCCGCCGAACGCATGGAAGTGCCGTTCGGGCGTCCACACCGCCGTGAAACCATGCGTGTCTGCGAACTTCGCGCCTTCGAGCATCAGCCGGTACTTGCCCTTGCCGTGGCCGTCGGCCTCGTCGCCGGAGAAGTAGAACAGGGAGAAGTCCATCGGCACACCGCCGTGCACGGGAACGAACTCGTCCGCGGTCGACGAATCGTCGCGAGGATCGCCGTCGAGCTTGTCGTGGTCGAGGTACACCACGACGGTGAAGCCACGGGTGAGCGTGTACAGCAACTCGAGCACGGAGATGTCGAACGACAGGCTGGTGACCGCGAACCAGGTGGCCGGCAGGTCGTGGGCGACCACCGCGTCCATACCGGTGAAGAAGCTCACCGCGTTCCGATGCTCGATCAGCACGCCCTTCGGCAGGCCGGTGCTGCCCGAGGTGTAGATGCAGTACGCCAGGTTGCTCGGGCCGCTCTCGGCGCGCACCCGTTCGGTGGGCTGCAGCGCGATGGTGGACCAGTCGGCGTCGAGCCGGACCACGTGGGCCGAGCTGCCCTCGGGCAGCGGCAAGACCCGTTCCAGCCGGCCGAGGGTGACGATCACCCCACACCCGCTGTCGCGGATCATGTGCTCGAGGCGGTCGGCCGGATAGGTGGGGTCGAGCGGCACGTACGCCCCGCCGGCCTTCTGCACGCCGAGGACCGCGACCATCAGGTCGATGCCGCGCTCGACGTGGACCCCGACCAGGGAATCGGGCCCGATCCCGAGGTCGCGCAGATGGGCTGCCACCTGGTTGGCCCGAGCGTCGAGTTCGCGATAGGTGATCCGCTGCTCCTCGAACACCACCGCGTCGACATCGGGAGTTCGGTCGACCTGATCTTCGAACAGGTGGTGGATGCAGGCGTGCGCAGGGAAGTCGATCGCGGTCTGGTTCCACGACTCGAGCACCTGTGTGCGCAGGCCGGCGCCCAACAGGTCGACGTGCGACAACGGTGTGTCGGGCTGGGTGCCCACCGCTTGGAGGACGGCCTGGAAACACGCCACGAACAGATCGGCATCGCCACGAGACACGAGTGCCTCGTCGATGACGACCGACGCCGCGTGGTCGTTCACCACCAACTCGACCACCGTGCCGGGTGCCCTCGCCGACACGGCGGCGCCGAGGCGCACCGCGATCGGAGCGATCGTGCCCGCCGCGAGCTCGCGACGTTTGCGCAGGTCGGGGTCGCGGCCCACCAGGTCGAGCAGGAACGATCCACGTGCGTCGATGCCGGCGAGCTCGGCCGCGATCGCGGCCACAGCGGGGGCCGCGGGTTGGTCGATCGCCAGGTCGACCGCCATCGGCACCTGGTGGGACACCAGTGGTGCGCCGGCTGCGGCCGCTGCCGATGTTCCACCGGTGGCGAGAGCGAGGTGGAACTGTTGCTTGCCCGACAGGCGGGCGAGCACGGTGGCGAACGCAGCGACGATCGCAGCGTCGGCATCGGCACCGAAGCGCTCGACCAGGGCCGCCGGCACCGACACCGGCAAGGTCGCGTCGCGCGCCACGTGTTCGGCGGTGGCGGTGGATGCCCACGGCAGCTCCACCGGTTCGATTGCACCGAGGCGGCTTTCGAAGAAGCGTTCGGCCTTGGCCAGGCGGCGGCCGAGCTCGGCGAGCTCGTCGGCACCGTCGCCGTCGATCGACGCAA
This sequence comes from Actinomycetota bacterium, assembly GCA_043755475.1. Classification (GTDB taxonomy): domain Bacteria; phylum Actinomycetota; class Acidimicrobiia; order Acidimicrobiales; family Ilumatobacteraceae; genus VFMC01. The sequence goes on along the minus strand of JAYUSX010000470.1, from coordinate 8,070 downwards.
GGAGCACACCGGCCGACACGCCGAGCCTCGTCACGACGTCGGCGACGGAGACCTCGTCGCCCGACACGGTCTCGAAGGAGGTGAGCGCGATCGCGCCGTCACCGGTGGCGATCACCAACTCGCCACCATCTGCTTCGAGCACCTCGCCGGGCTCGCCATCGGACGGATCACCGTCGCGAGCCTCCGCTCGCTTCACCACGAAGGCGGTGTCGGCACCGACCAACGTGGGTGAGCCCAACGGGTTGGCGTAGCGACCGAAGTCGAGGGCGCGCACCAGCCGTTCCAGCTCGACCGCAGACCGCCGCCAGTCGAGCCGGCACAGGGCCGCAGGCCGATCGTTGCGCTTGTAGGTCGTGCGCGGGGTCGACAGGTCCTGTGGGGTGCGCTGCACCCCGCCCGACGCCAGCTCGTCGACCAGTTCGGCGAAGCTGTCGATCGCTGCTTCGAAGTTGCGCGTGTTGATCGACAACGACGTCTCGGCCGGCGACACCTCGAACATCTGCTGCTTGAGCAGGTCGCCTTCATCGATGCCGCTGGTGATCTCGTGCCACGAGATGCCATAGGTGGCCTCACCGTTGATGAGCGCCCACGCTGGAGCGTTCAACCCTGCGTACCTGGGCAGCGGACCGTCGTGGAAGTTGATCGAGCTGCGCGTCGCCAGCCCCAAGGCCTCGTCGGGCAGGATCGCCAGGTGGGTGATCGCGAACAGATGGTCGAAGGGCACGCCTCGCAGCTCGTCCACCCACGCCGAGCCGCTCGCATCGAGCACCTGGAGACCCAGCCGACGACCCCAGTCGGCCACCTTCGCGGCGCCTGCCACGACCGCCACCACCTCATGACCACGTGAACGCAGCAGCTCGCCACACTCGATGAGCAGGCTGTCGGCACCGATCAGCACGCAACGCAGCGGTGCCGTCTGGTCTGGGTGAAGGGTCATCTGTTCGTGCCCGTCTCTGCAGGGGTGGGGGACCCCATCCGGTCAATGGTCGAGTCTACGGATGCAGCCTGGTCGATGCTGGTCGACACGAGGTCGATGGCAGGTCGATGACATGAGGCACGCGTGACCCAGGAGGTATCGGCACTCTCCGCACTCGCCTTGACGGTTTTCCACAGCTTGGGTCGTCGGACGACCGCTCCGCTCGAGGTCGTTCGGGTCCATCGCTGCGATGCGCGATCCAAGGCCGCATCGCCCCGATCTCGGTCGATCCGCGTCAGGTTCTGCCTGGTTCGGGACCTGCCGTGGCACGATGGAGCCATGGCTCCCCGTTCCGTGCTGTCGTCGTTGCCCACACCGAGTGAGCGCCGCCTCGCCGTGAAGACGACCCCCGATGCGATCCGCCGCCTGCGCGGCGGACACCCGTGGCTGTTCGACGGTTCGATCACCGCGGTCAGCCACGAGGGCGCTCCGGGCGATCTCGCGGTCGTGTTCGACGACGACCGCCAGTTCGTGGCCGTGGGACTGTTCGATCCGTCGTCGCCCATTCGCGTGAAGGTGCTCCACCAGGGCAGGCCGACCACGATCGATGCGGCGTTCTTCCGGGCCGCCATCGCTCGGGCGGTGGAACGGCGCCAGCCGCTGATCACGCCCGACGACCCGACCCGACCGAGCACCACCGCGTACCGGGTCATCCACGGCGAGAACGACGGACTGCCCGGCCTGGTGCTCGACCGATACGGCCACGTCGCCGTGCTCAAGCTCTACAGCGGCGCATGGGTGCCGCATCTGCAGGCGCTCGTCCCCGTCATCCGCGAGCTGGTTCCGGTCGCATCGATCGTTCTGCGCCTCGCACGCTCCATACCGGCGACCGAGCTGCACGGTCTGGTGGAGGGCATGTCGTTGATCGGCCCCGATGTCGTCGCGCCCGTGCCGTTCCTCGAGCACGGTCTGCGCTTCGAAGCCGACGTCGTCCACGGGCAGAAGACCGGCTACTTCCTCGATCAGCGCGACAACCGCGCCGAGGTCGGATCCCGCACATCAGGGGCCCGGGTGCTCGATCTGTTCTCGTGCACCGGCGGATTCTCGGTCCACGCTGCCGCCGGCGGCGCCCGATCGGTGCTCAGCGTCGACTCCAGTCCGCAGGCCATCGCCGGCGCCGAACGCAACATGCAGCTCAACATGGATCGCCCTCTCGTCGCCGCCTGCCGCCACGAGACCATCGTCGGCGAAGCGTTCGCCGTCCTCGAACGACTGATCGCCGAGCGGAAGCGCTTCGACATCGTGGTGGTCGATCCGCCGTCGTTCGCTCGCAATGCATTGTCGGTGTCGAGCGCGATCAAGGCCTACGAACGCCTGGCCGAGCTGTCGTCACCACTGGTCGAGATCGGCGGCCTGCTGGTGTCTGCATCCTGTTCGGCACGGGTACCGATGGCCGACTTCCTGCGCGCCGTGCACGCTGGCGCTGCTCACGCGGGCTACGAGCTCGACGAGGAACGCAGGTCCGAACACGCGCTCGATCATCCGGTCGGCTTCCCCGAAGGCGCCTATTTGAAGGCGCTCTATTCCCGACCGCGCCGATCGCGTGCGTCAGCGGTGCCGCCGTTCGCCGCAGCCGCGAAGCGGCCGCCCCGCGAGACGCCCCGCAGCACACCCCGCGAGACGCCTCGCGACACGCCTCGCGACCCGGAGCGCCTGGCCGGGCGCAGCGACTCGCGCAACGAGCCACGCAGGGACTCCCGCGACGCTCCGGGCGAGTCGCCCCGTGACACACCCCGGGACACACCCCGTGACACACCTCGCGGGCCGCGCCGGCCGCGCGTCGACAAACCGCGCCCGACCGGCCGACCGCGCTGATGCCGGTCCCCACGGTCGATCTCCGCTCGGCGGCGGCCGCGGACGAGATCGCTTGCGCGGGCGAGTCGGTCGGCTTCTTCCAGATCATCGGCCACGGCGTCGATCCCGACGTGATCGACCGCGCCTGGAGTCAGGCGCGCCGATTCTTCGACCTCCCGCTGCCCGATCGCATGGCGGCTGCGCAGCGCTCCGCTGCCGACGCGTACGGATACCTGCCGTTCGAGTTCGAGGCGCTCGAACGTTCGCTCGGCGCCGACACCGGCCTGGCCGACCTGAAGCAGACGTTCAACGTCGGACCGCGACCCGACGCGGTGCTCGATCGGCAGGTCCCGGTGGCGGCGTGGGCATTCGGGGACACACCATGGCCGCCCGCCCTGCCCACGCTCGAATCCGCACTGCGCGCCTACTTCGACGCGATGGATGCACTCGTTCGCCGGCTGCTGTCGCTGATCGCCACATCGCTGTCGCTGTCGGCTGACTTCTTCGAACCGTTCGTCGATCGCGCACCAGGGGCGCTGCGCGCGCTGGACTACCCCGACCTCACCGGGCGCGCTCCGGCACCGGGCCAGCTGCGCGCCGGCCCGCACACCGACTACGGCACGCTCACCGTGCTGCGACAAGACGACGCGCCAGGCGGGTTGGAGGTGCTCGACCCGTCCACGAATCGGTGGACAGCGGTGCCTGCCATGCCCGACGCATTCGTGGTGAACCTCGGCGACCTGATGCAGCGATGGACGAACGATCGATGGCGATCGACGCTGCACCGCGTGGTGACACCCGAGCCCGATGCCGGGCCGTCGCGCCGCCAGAGCATGGCCTTCTTCCACAACGCCAACGTCGATGCTCGCATCGAGGTGATCGCGACGTGTGTCGCCCCTGGCGAGACGCCCCGGCACCCCCCGGTCGTCGCCGGCCCCCACCTGATGAGCAAGTTCCAGCGCGCCACCGCCCATCCGTGAGTCGCACCCGCAACACGTGTGTCGCGAGATTGGCGACGTTGCCGACTCCCCGCGAAGAACGGAGCGACTGCCGGGTCCATCGGCGTGTTCGGGGTCACGCTCGTCATTCCGTCCATCACGTCGCAGCTCCCGATCTGCCGATAGGTAGGCGCGTAGCGCAGCTACGGTCGGGAACGGAGAAGACATCGGATCTGGTCACGTCATCGTGGCGAAGACGTGGCATCAGAGCGATTTCGAGCTCACCCGAATCGAAGGTTGGGCGAAGCCGGCGCCCCAATGTGCCGCGTATCGCGTTGCTAGCGTCACCCTCGTGACTGCAAAGCACGAGCCGGTTCCCTTCGAGGTGTACGAGCCTGACGTGTACGTGCACGGTACGAAGGCAGACCTCGCCGTGGGCGAGATGCTGGTCTCCGGTCGCGGGTCGAACTTCGAACAGGGCCGCACGATGAACTACGTGTACTTCACTGCGACTCTTGACGCTGCGACGTGGGGCGCCGAACTCGCCGCTGGTGAAGGCCGTGGGCGAATCTACGTCGTCGAGCCGATGGGCGAGTTCGAAGACGACCCCAATGTGACTGACAAGAAGTTCCCAGGGAATCCGACCCAGTCATTCCGAAGCCGCGAGCCCCTACGCGTCGTGGGTGAAGTCGTCGACTGGGTCGGTCATTCGCCCGAGAAGCTGCAGGCCATGCGCGATGCCGTACAACGGACACTCCGAGAAGGAACGGGACAGATCGAGGACTGAGCATCGGCGTGCCGGCCGCGTCTACCGGAGTGTTCATTGTCCCTGAACGCGGACTTCCGCAGTCCTCGTTGTGCGCTCTCCGGAGGCGCGAGCCAGGTAGCGCCGAGCGGCAAATCTGACGGGGCCGACGTTCCCGCGGGAAAATCCACGAAGCTCAGATCGGCAGCTGAGCGTGGCCTCCGACGACGGCGCTCCAACAGTGTCGGCGCTGCACGGTGTCGGTTGCGCTGTCGAACGAGACGGCATGCGCATCGCTCGTCACGTAGACCTGGACCGCCGCGGGGTTCATTCGGGCAGCGAAGCGGCACTCCCAGCCGCTCTGAGTGGGCCCGAAGCCGCCATCAAGAACAGGGTTGCCGGAAGCGGCGAGCGACTCGATCAACTCGTCGAAGTGTCGAAGATCGGGATCCGAGGTCGACGGCCCAATATCCACGCGAGGAGGCGACCTCATGGCAGGTATGGCGTGTCCCCTGGGTGGCACTCCGAGCGAGCCTCCTTTGAGTAGTTGACCGCGTGTTCGGGACGTTTGGTCATGCGCCGTCGAAGGCGGGAAGAGCCGTCCGGACGCCGATGCCGGCCTGGTCCAGATAGCCGAACGTCCCGTGATCGCGTAGCTCGGTCGCCGCCTGGACGAGGGCGCCCAGCGCGGCGAAGGCGAACCACGCTCCGACCGAGATTCGCCGAACTCCGAGTTCGGCCAATTCGGCCACCGGTGGACAGCCCGGGCGGGCAACGACGTTGACGGGCCGGTCAACCTCACCGAGGAGCCGACGCAGGTCGGCAGGATCGTTCACCCCCGGGGCGAAGAGCACGTCGGCCCCCGCCTCCTGGTAGCGCTGGAGGCGGGTAATGGTGTCGGATAGGTCATGTATGCCGTGGATGTGGTTCTCGGCGCGGCCGGTGAGGACGAGCTTCACCGGACCACCGTGGGCGACCTCGGCCGCTGCTGCGACCCGTTCTGTGGCGTGGTCGATGCCGTAGATCTCGCTACCGCTCCAATCCTCGACCGAGCACCCGGCCAGCCCTGCTTCGATTCCGAGTTCGACGGTCTTGGCCACGCCGGCAGGCTCGTGAGCGAAGCAGTTTTCGAAGTCGGCCGACACGGGCACATCGACGGCGGCGACGAGGGCAGCGGCGTGGGCCACCGCTTCGTCGCGGCTGATTGATCCGTCGACGCGCCCGAGCGTGGCCGCGAATCCGCCGCTCGTCGTGGCGAGCGCCTCGAAGCCAAGAGCGACGAGGACCTTGGCCGAACCCGGGTCCCAGGGATTCGGAATCAGTAGCGGCGTTGGGCCCCGGTGTAGGGAAAGGAAGTGTTTCGCCTTTTCTTCTTGAGTGGGCATGACCGCACGCTAGTCACACGCCGCCCGGCGCGGCTCCACGCGTCGTATGACGCCGAGAAACTGGTCTGCGCCATTGGCCGCTGCGGATGAGATCCGGCCGAGAGCGGGCAGAGGATTCGTTGGACACGTTCACCACGTCGCCACGCACTTTGTCTCCCTCGCTGACGACGAAGTGATTGGGGTTGCCGAGGGGCGCGGAGCGCACCGCACGGTCGCTCGGTGCGCAGTGCCCGCACGATTGTTGTTTAGCGACGAGTCCGGTCGGGTACACCGTGGTCGTGAGCATCACTCGACGCGACGATGGATCCCTGACCGTTCCCGTGGAGCCCGGCCGCCATGATGTGGACGCTGACGGCGAGGCGATCACCGAGATCGGTTCGATGGTCATCCGTCCCGGCGAAGGTGGCTACAACGAGGCACTCGCCGAGTGGGAGCACGAGCAACACCCCGACCGCGCCGACGCGGTGTCGACGGCCTCGGGTCGCCAGCACGCTATGAACGTCGTGCACGCCATCGCACAGGGCTTGAGCTCGGTCGGCGACGCCGTCGATGACCTCGACGACCCGGCCGCGTGCGCCGACTCGCTTCGCCACGTGCTGGTGGGAGGCACCCACGCCGTCGAGGCGTTCGCGAACGAGACTGCCGACGCTGAGGGCGGAGATCCGATCCCGCCCCACACCGCCACCCGCATCATCGGCGAGGTGCTCGCCGAGATTGACACCCGATCGGTCTGAAACGCCGTAGCCGCGATGTCCGATGCCGTCGCCGCCGGCGATGCCGTGGAACGCCAAACGCTGCCCCTGTTTCCGGTCTTGTAACGCCAGAGGAAGATCGGGCATACCGGCAGTTCGGGCGCGCCGTCAGACGTCGATGATCTGGACTCGACGCCGGGCGGCAATGGCGAGCTGCTCGATGTCGCCGCGGTCCGACGTGACGACTGCCGCGCCACGGCGAACGGCTGACTCGACCACCGTCGCGTCGATCGGACCGATGGCATCGGCGACCGTTCGCCGAAGCGCCCCAGCGCGCTTGGCAGGATCAGCGGCGAGCGCTTCGATCTCGCAGCCATCGAGTAGCCGGGACAAGTCGGTCTGACGACCCCCACGCCACGCCTCGACGACACAGCCGGCCGGCACGATCGGCAGCACGCCACGCTGTATCGCTCGCGCATGGAGCGCCCACACGCGCCGATCGTTCCCCTCTGCAGCGATCAGAGCACCGGTGTCGTACACGACACCGAGCGGAAGACGTGCGGCACCACGCGTGGCCATCAGCGGCGACCGACGCCAGCGCGATCGAGTTCACGATCTGCCACCGCCAGCTCTTCGGCCGTGAGGGCCCCGTGTTCACGTTCCCAAGCCCGCACCGCACGAAGCCCACGCCTGGTAGCAAGCCAGAGATCTGCGGCATCTGCAAGCGCCGCGGACACCGTCCGTCCTTCTTCCGCGGCTTGCGCCTCGAGCGCCTCGAAGACGTCCGCTGGCAACGAGATGGATCGCTTCACAACTGTCGACATAGAGGCCATGGTACGACCATGGTACGACCCGATCAACGCAGCATCATCTGCGGAGTATCTACAGATCTGCGTGGGTGCCGATGGCACCTCGACGCGTCAGCTTGCCGAGACCTCGACCGACACGCACTCCTCGGGCGGCAGGGAGTTTGCGGTGCACAGGGCGTAAGCGCCGGCGGGCAGTTCCGGCGGGAAGAGGAACGTGGAGGAGGTGCCGGACAACCCGTCATCCAACATGCCGAACTTGTCGGGGTCGAGTTCATAGCCCATCGGAATCTCGGAGTTGCCGTCGCTCCGGAGCAGGGCGACGCTGACACCTTCCATGTCCTTGACGAACAGGTAGCCACCGCGAGTCGTGCTGAGTCGGCCCGTGAATGACACTGCGAACGTCGGCCCTGCGACGACCTGCTGATCGACCGTCATCAGCGCGCTTAACGAGGGGACTGCGCTGACTGGTGGCTCTGACCGGGCCGGGCCGGCCGCGGGCTCACCGCCGCAGGCCGTCAGCATGGTTAAGCAGGCCGCCGAGACAAGAGACGACAGCCGGGCGCTTCGAACCATGGGCGCATCGTGCCCGAACCGAGCGCTCGGCGCAATGCACCGAGCCGAGCCGTGCCGATCGGCAGTTATTCCGGTAATCCGTCAAGGGGTGATCGGGTTATTCCGGTAATCGATGGTCAGGCGGTCTCGGCGGGGAGCGTGTCGAGGAGCCGTTTGAA
>JAYUSX010000469.1:0-6978 GCA_043755475.1 Actinomycetota bacterium | reverse complement strand
CAAGCTGTCGTTCGAAGAACCCGAGTTCCTTCGCGCTCAGCTGATCGATGGGATCAAGGCGTTCCTCCCCGACGACTACCCGGTGGAGAAGCACTTCTCGCCGACCTACCGCCCCTGGCAGCAACGGCTGGCGTTCGTGCCGGACGGCGACCTGTTCCAGGGTCTCGCCTCAGGCAAGGCGTCGATGGTGACCGACGAGATCGAGCGTTTCACCGAGCATGGCATCCAGCTGAAGAGCGGCACGGAGTTGACCGGCGACATCATCGTCACCGCCACCGGGTTCAACCTGAGCGTCCTCGGCGACATCGAGTTCACCATCGACGGAGAACCGCTCGCCTTCCACGACACCATCACGTATCGAGGGATGATGTTCACCGGCGTGCCGAACATGCTGTGGGTGTTCGGCTACTTCCGAGCGAGTTGGACGCTGCGCGCCGACCTGATCGGTGACTTCACGTGCCGGCCGCTCAACCACATGAACGAGCTCGGCGTGCAGCGGGTGACGCCGCGGCTGCGACCAGCCGACGCCGGCATGGCGATCCTGCCCTGGATCGATGCCGAGAACTTCAACCCCAACTACCTGAAGCGCAGCATGCATCTCCTGCCCCAGCGCGGCGACAAGCCCGAATGGCAGCACAGTCAGGACTACTGGACCGAGAAGGACGCGCTCCCGGTCGCCGATCTCGACGACGGCTGCCTGATCTTCGAGTAGAGCTGTACTCGAAACTCCCTGGTGCACGTAATGTGCGGCTCCATGAAAGAGCTCATCTACCACCGCATGTTGCTCCCCGCCGTGGCTCGCCACGCCGACAAGCCGATCGCCACCAACGCCGCAACAGGTGCGTCGGTGACCTTCGCCGAGCACCTCGACTCGGTCGGTCGATTGATCGGGGGGCTCCAGGGACTCGGGATCGGCCGCGGCGACCGCTATGCGGTCATGACGCTCAACTCGCCGGAGTACTTGCAGCTCTACCACGCGGCGTTCCTCGGTGGTGGCGTGGTGAACCCGCTGAATCTCCGATTCGCTCCGAAGGAGCTCGCCTACGTGTTGCGCGACTCGGGCACGAAGGTGTGCTTCGTCGACGCGATCTTCGCTCCGTTGATCGACGCGGTGAAGGCCGATGCTGGCCTGGAGCACGTGGTGCTGGTCGGCCAGGGCGACGTGCCGCACTCGATGTCGTGGGCCGACCTGTTGAGTGCCGACCCGGTGATCCCTGACGAAGGCGAGGAGTCCGACCCGGTCGTCCTGATGTACACCGGCGGCACCACGGGCCTCCCGAAGGGCGTGCTGCTCGACCAGCGGGCCGAGATCCTGAACGCCTACCACGTGATGATGCGCCTCCAGTTCGACTCCTCGGTGGTGAACCTCATCCAGACGCCCATGTTCCACGCGGCGTCGATGTTCGGAGTGCTCGGCGGACCCGCACAGGGCGCACACACGGTGGTGGTCCCGATGTTCGAACCGACCGCGGTGATGAAGGCGGTGGAGACCTACCAGCCCACCACCACGGTGATGGTGCCGACGATGATCGGCATGACGATGGCGCATCCCGAGTTCCGTCCAGAGCGCCTCGGCTCGTTCACCGACCTGGTGTACGGCGCGTCGCCGATGCCGCAGGCGCTGTTGGAGTCGATGCTCGCCCTGTACCCCGACATGAAGATCTGGCAGGGATACGGCATGACGGAGAGCTCGAGTGTGCTCACCTTCCTCGGCCCGAACGAGCACCGCGCCGGCGGTGCGTACCTCCGCTCGGCGGGCATGCCGTTGCCGGGCGTCGTGCTGTCGATCCAGGACGACGACGGCAACGAGCTCGGCGTCGGTGAAGCCGGCGAAGTGTGCGCCCGCGCCGGCAACTTCATGATCGAGTACTGGAACAAGCCAGAGGCGACCGAGGAGGTCTTCAGGGGCGGTTGGTACCACACCGGCGATGCCGGGTACCTCGACGCCGATGGCTACCTGTATCTCGTCGACCGGGTGAAGGACATGATCGTCACCGGCGGAGAGAACGTGTACTCGAGTGAGGTCGAGAACGCGCTCGCCAGCCATCCTGCGGTGCTGCAAGTGGCCGTGATCGGCGTCCCGAGCGAGCAGTGGGGCGAGGCCGTCCACGCCATCGTCGTGCTGCGCGAAGGCGCCGAAGCGACCGAGGAGCAGCTGATCGTTCACACCCGCGAATGGATCGCTGGATACAAGGTTCCCAAGAGTGTGTCGTTCCGAACGGAACCGCTGCCGCTGTCGGGTGCGATGAAGGTGCTCAAGCGCGAGCTGCGCGCCCCGTACTGGGAAGGTCGCGAACGCAACGTGAACTGACCGGCCAGCGGTGGCCGGTGAACAGCCAGGGACCTTCGCCCCTCGCCGTCGTCGAACCGACGCGCGCTCACTAGTGGTGACGAGCGTCGAAAGGAGTGCGCGATGCGTGCACGACCAGGTTCACAGTTGATCATCACCGGCCATCACGTCGGTCAGCCGGATCGCACCGGAGAGGTGTTGGAGGCTCGAGGGCCAGGGGACACAGCGCCGTTCCTCGTGCGTTGGGACGACACCGGCCATGTGGGGCTGCTGTTTCCCGGCAGCGACTGCGTGATCAAGGAACTTCACGGTTCGGAGGTGACGTCATGAAGGTCGCCGATCTCAGCGCCCGCCCGGCCGTCGCCATCTCGCCGGACGCAACGGTGGCACAGGCGGCCACGCTCATGTCGCGGGCCGGCGTGGGTTGCCTGGTCGTGGTCGACCACGACCAGCTCGTCGGGATCGTCACCGATCGCGATCTCGTGGTGAGAGTGCTCGGCACTGGCGTTGCCCCCGACGTTCGGATCGACTCCGTGATGTCGACGAACGTGGTGGCGATCGACCGCCATGCCGACATCCGCGATGCCATCTCCTCGTTCCATCATCATGCGGTGCGACGCATGCCGGTGGTGGACGGCGATCAGGTGGCCGGACTGGTGTCGCTCGACGACCTGATCGTCGCCTTGTCGAAGGTGTTCGCCGACGTGACTCATGGGATGACCGCTCAGCTGGTGTTCCCGCACGGCAACGACGAACCGTCGGTACCGGCGCTCAGTCGCTGATCAGCTGCCGATCACCACCTGATCAACGGCTGATCACCACCTGATCAACACCTGGTCAACGGCTGATCACACCTGATCAGCTGCTTCGTCGAGCGGTGTAGCGCCACGCATCGCGGTGACGGAGCGACTGATCGGGTTCGCCGCGCCGCGACGTCCACCGCCACTGGGCCGAGATCCGGTTGCCCACCGCCCCGAGCGCCGGCGGCACCGCATGCAACCACTCCCGTTGGCAGGCGCCTCCCATCACCAACAGATCGCCGCCCGCCGGGGAGAGATCGACCACGTCGTGCCAGTCGTCGTCGTCGGCGAACCGCTGCTTGTCCGTCTCGGGTCGAAGACACCACGGCCGCTGAGCGCCGTAGCTGAGCACGGCAACGAGCGTGTCGTCGAGCCAGGTCATGCCGGTGTCGCGGTGGAAGCCGAGCGACTCTCGTTCGTGCCGGTACTGCGTGAGCACGGCGCCGGTGAAACGCACCCGGTACCGGCGCACGAGCCACGTCTCGACCTGGGCCACGGAGGGATGGCGGTGGTCGCCCGACTGGCGCGCGCTGAGTCGACTGTCGTCGACCCAACGTTCGTAGCGGAAGTGTCGACCCTGCTGCCACCGGGCCGTGGCCAGGAGTTCGGCGTGCGCCCGTTCGGGGTCGATCACCAGGCCACGCACCACGTCGACCCACGACCCTCGATCGAGTTGGACCCGCTGCACGGTCGGGAATGGGTGCAGCCAGGGAGTGCATTCGGTGGCAGGAGCCGTCATGGGACGAAGGTACGACCGGGGTGTGACGCGACAGCCGAGGCGGCAATCGCTCGTCTCTTGGCATGCGTCTGCACCGCGCACGTTCGCTGGCGAATAGCGTGCCGCCATGCGTCTCACCCCGACCGAGCGTGACCGGTTGCTCATCTTCACCGCGGCCGAACTCGCCCGCGCTCGCCGGTCGAGGGGGTTGCGCCTCAACGTGCCCGAGGCCACTGCTCTCATCGCTGACACGGTGTGCGAGGCGGCACGAGACGGCGCCCGGCTGGTCGAGGCCGCTGCGCAGGGGGCGTCGGTGCTCACGATGGACGACGTGCTACCGGGGGTGGTCGACATCGTCGCGGAGGTGAAGGTGGAAGCGGTGTTCGATGATGGGACGCGCATGGTGGTGGTGCGCAACCCGTTCGGTGCAGCGGCGACCAGCCTCGGCGACGGTGCCCCCGGTGCCGTGATGACGGTCGAACGTCAGGCGACCGCACCTGCGGGCCTCCTGCGGCTCGCGGTCATCAACACCTCCGACGTCCCGGTGAGCATCACGTCGCACTTCCACTTCTTCGAGGTGAACTCGAGGCTCGACTTCGATCGCGCTGCGGCCTATGGCATGCGCCTCGCCATCCCTGCCGGGTCGTCGCTCCGCTTCGACCCGGGCGTCGCCGTCCAGGCACCCCTCGTGCCGGTGGGGGGTGCGCGGATCGCGATCGGCTTCGCCGGCCTGGTCGACGGCCCGCTCGACGCACCTGGTGCGAAGGAGTCGGCGCTCGCCCGAGCCGCGCAACAGGGCTACCTCGGCGCCCGACGGGGGGCGGCATCATGAGCGACCATTCCCACCCTCATCCTCATCCGCACCAACACTCGCACGGCGGGATCGAGCACCGTCACGACGAGTTCGAAGGCGGTGCTGTGCCGCACAGCCACGAGCATCCCGACGAGATCCTGCCGAACGACTACGCGGCGATCCACGGGCCCACCGTGGGGGATCGCGTGCGTCTCGGCGACACGCGACTCGTGGTGCAGATCGAGTACGACGCTCAGCAGCGCGGCGACGAGTTCCTCGCCGGGTTCGGCAAGACCGCTCGCGATGGGCTCCTGCTCAAGGCGGCCGCGGTTCGCGACACCTGCGATCTGGTGATCTCCAACGTGGTCATCATCGATGCCATGCACCGCATCGGGAAGGCATCGATCGGCATTCGCAACGGCCGGATCAGCGGCATCGGCCGCGCCGGCAACCCCGACATGCTCGACGGTGTCGACGTGGTGGTGGGCACCGGCACGGCGATCGTGTCCGGCGAGGGCATGATCGCCACGGCCGGCGCGATCGACACCCACGTGCACCTGCTGTCGCCGCGCATCATGGAGGCGTCGCTCGCCTCGGGTGTCACGACGATCATCGGGCAGGAGTTCGGCCCGTTGTGGGGGGTGGGCGTGAACTCGCCGTGGGCGCTCCGGCATGCGTTCAACGCGTTCGATCAGTGGCCGGTGAACATCGGGTTCCTCGGTCGCGGGTCGTCGTCCGATCCGGCACCGCTCGTCGAGGCTCTGGTCGAGGGCGGCGTCTGCGGCTTCAAGGTGCACGAGGACATGGGCGCGCACACTCGTGCGCTCGACATGGCCTTGCGCGTCGCCGAGGACCACGACGTCCAGGTCGCGCTGCACACCGATGGACTGAACGAGTGCCTGTCGGTCGAAGACACCCTGAGCGTGCTCGACGGCCGCACCATCCACGCCTTCCACATCGAGGGCTGCGGTGGGGGCCATGTGCCCAACGTCCTGAAGCTCGCCGGTGTGGCCAACGTGATCGGGTCGTCCACCAACCCGACGCTGCCATTCGGCCGAGACGCCCTCGATGAGCACTACGAGATGATCTTCGCCTGCCACGGCTTGAACCATCACTCACACAGCGACGGTGAGATGGTGAACGACCGGATCCGCAACGGCACGATGGGCGCCGAAGGTGTGCTCCACGATCTGGGTGTGATCGGCATCACCTCGTCCGACGCCCAGGGAATGGGTCGCGCCGGCGAGACGGTGCGTCGCACGTTCCAGCTCGCTGCGAAGATGAAGCAGGACCTCGACGACGGACCCACCTGGCACGACAACGAACGAGTACGTCGCTACATCGCCAAGCTCACCATCAACCCGGCCATCGCCCACGGCCTGTCGCACGAGATCGGCTCGATCGAGGTCGGCAAGCTCGCCGACATCGTGCTGTGGCGCCCGGATCACTTCGGGGCCAAGCCGCAACTCGTGCTCAAGGCCGGTTTCCCGGCCTACGGCGTCACGGGTGACCCCAATGCCACCACCGACTCGTGTGAACCGTTGGTGCTCGGTCCGCAGTTCGGTTCCTTCGGTGCGACCGCCGCCGACCTGTCGGTCGCCTTCGTCAGTCAGGCTGCCGTCGACGCCGGCGATGATCACATGACCACCCGGCGCAACCGGGTCGCCGTGCGCAACACGCGCGGCATCGGTCCGGCCGACTTGATCCACAACGCCCGCCTCGGCCGTGTCGACGTCGACTCGCGCACCGGGTCGGTCACCTTCGAGGGGGCCGTCGTCTACGCCGATCCTGCTGACTCGGTGTCGCTCAGCCGCCTCTACTTCCTCTGACCGTTCCCGATGCGTCACTCCCAGGAGCTCACCTCATGACCACGCCCCGCCTGTCCGGCTTTCGCATGCCCGCCGAATGGGTACCGCACAGCCGCACCTGGATGGAGTTCCCTCCGGTCAACGAGTGCTTCGCCGAGCACGGCGAGGACGAGTTGGAGCGCCTCCGTGGCGTCTGGGCATCGGTCGCCAACACCATCGCCCGGTTCGAGCCGGTGTCGATGGTCTGCAACATGGGCGACATCGAGATCGCCCGCTCGATGGTGGACGACTCGATCGAGCTGCACGAGACGCACATCGACGATGCCTGGGTGCGCGACAGTGGTCCGACGTTCCTGGTGAACCCGGACGGTCGTCTGGGGGCCACCCACTGGACGTTCAACGCGTGGGGCGATCAGGGCTTCTCGCGGTGGGATGACGAGCAGCACGTCGGCGCTTTCATCGCCGGCGTGGCCGGGGCGCAACTGTTCAGCTCGTCGATGGTGAACGAAGGCGGCGGCATCCATGTCGACGGCGAAGGCACCGTGATGGTGACCGAGACCGTGCAGCTC
>JAYUSX010000468.1:0-6990 GCA_043755475.1 Actinomycetota bacterium | reverse complement strand
ACCAGAGCGACGATCCGTTCTGCCGCGACCTGTGCGTGCGTTCGAACGCCATGATCGTGTCGGCCAACTACCGGCACGCGCCCGAAGCCCGCTTTCCTGCTGCGGTGCTCGACGGCATGGCTGCGTTGCGCTGGCTCACCGAGCACGCTCAGCAGTTCGGCGGCCTTCCCGGCGCCATCGCACTCGCCGGTTGGAGCGCCGGTGCCAACGTCGCTGCCGTCACGGCACAGCTCGCCCGTGACGCCGGAGGACCCGCGATCTGCGGTCAGCTGCTGCTCACCCCGGTCACCGACCTCAGCAAGGACTCGGCGTCGTACGTCGAGAACGGCGAGGGTTACGTGCTCACCGCGTCGCTGATGCATTGGTTCGCCGACCACTACGTCGACCCCGCCGATCGCACCAACCCGATGGTGTCACCGCTGTTGGCCACCAACCTTGCAGACCTGCCGCCGGCCACGATCATCACGGGCCAGTTCGACCCGCTCCGCGATGAGGGCACGGCCTACGCACACGCGCTGGCGGATGCCGGCAACCAGGTCCACCACATCAACGCACGCGGCCACACGCACACGTCGCTGACGATGGTGGACATCATCCTGTCCGGGGTGTCGTACCGGGAGCAGATGGGCGAGGCGCTGCGAGGCTGCTTCGGTGCGACCGTCAGCGTGTGACCGCTGAGGGTGTGAACGCTGAGGGTGTGAACTCCGGGGGTGTGAAATCCGGGGGTGTGAGCGTCACGGGGTGAAGTACGGCCGGTCGCCGGCGACGGTGACGCGCTCCATCACCCTCCTGGCCGGGAAGTAGTCGCTCGCGGCATAGTGCTGGCAGGCGCGGTTGTCCCAGAACGCGATCGAGTTCGCGTGCCAATGGAACCTGCACTGGTACTCCGGCAGCGTGGCCTGGGAGTACAGATGAGCCAGCAGCCAATCGCTCTCCTTGGGTGACAGCCCGTCGATGTGGGCGGTGAACCCCGTGTTCACGTACAGCGAGCGTCGCCCGGCCTCGGGGTGCGTGCGCACCACCGGGTGGTGTTGAGGTGGGTACTGCTCGTGCAGCTCCTCGGCCGTCTTGCCGAGCCGCTTGCCGAACACCCGGGCGATGTCGTGCGTGGCCGTGAGCGTGCAGACCCACTCCTTCATCGCCGGCGAGAGGTTCTCGTATGCGAGCTCCATGTCGGCGAACAAGGTGTCGCCACCCACGTCGGGCACCTCGATCGAGCGCAGCACCGAACCCAGCGACGGCGACTCGCGCCACGTGACGTCGGAGTGCCAGTTGTTCTCGCGCCCCCGCGAGTCGGGCCCGTGGGTGATCCGCAGGACCTCGCGGTTCTCCTGGTCCTTCGGAGTCGCCGGGTGGATCTCGAGCTCACCGAAACGGCGGGCGAACGCGATGTGCTGTTCCGTGCTGATCTCCTGGTCGCAGAAGAAGACCACCTTCCACCGAAGCAACGCCGAGCGGATGTCGGCGATGGTTCGATCGCTCAGCTCCTCGCGGAGGTCGACGCCGTGGATCTCCGCGCCGATGGTGGGCGAGAGCGGCCGCTCGACGATGGTGCTCGCAGACAGGTCGGTGGCAGTCATGGACCCACCGTACCGTATGTGAGCAGGGCGAACTCACGAGGCTGGTGCGTGTCCATCACCCCATGAGCCCGCAAGCACCACGCCGCGGTGTGTCGCACACCGGCGATCTCCAGATGTTGGAATCTGCCGATGAAAGCCGGAAGCGACCAGGCGTGAGCCACGTCGACCCGCCCTCCAGACAGGCGGGACAACTCGTGCCACGGCAACTCGATCTCGACGGACCATCCGCGACTCGTCACCGTCGGCGCGTTCAGATGTCCGTCGACGTGGACGGCGACAGACAGGCCGGGAAAGTCGTAGCCCGTTCGCGAGATGCGGACTCCACGTTCGTGGGTTCCGTGCCAGAACGAGGCGGGACGACGG
Organism: Actinomycetota bacterium; assembly: GCA_043755475.1. GTDB lineage: Bacteria > Actinomycetota > Acidimicrobiia > Acidimicrobiales > Ilumatobacteraceae > VFMC01. Next base: position 5,047 of record JAYUSX010000468.1, on the reverse strand, counting down.
TCCTCGTCGCCACCGAACACGAAGATGTCGGGGCGATCGATCGCGTAGAGCGGATCGCCGGCGAAGGGACTCGACGCGAACGTGTCGCGCCAGACGTGCATCACCTCGTAGATCGTGCCGAACGCGTTCACCTCGAGCTCGTAGTACCCCCACCCGAAGTCGAGGAAGACCTCCACGTCGTTGTCGGCGAACACGATCGAATCGCGCTCGGTGAGCGTGGCGGTCGGGTACGGATCCTCGCACCAGAATGCGAACCTCAGCCCCGATGGCGTGGCCACCGCAGCGGCTCTGCTGTCGTACAGCGACGGCTGACCGGTGACCATGTCGACGAACCGCTCCGACCAGGCCGCGTCGGTCCACACACCTTCTTCGGTGCGGGCCGCGAGCGCGGGTGTCTGATCCGTGCGCGTCACCAGCAGGACATCGGTTCCAACCATGGCCGAGAGCGTAGGAGGTACCCAGGTCGAGTTGCCGCACTACGGGGCGCCGACGGTACTTGGGTAGGTTCAACTCGCATGAGCGTCGTCGTGGAGCAAGCCCAGGAGTTTCTCGCCGATCACTGGTCACCGGAGGTGGACCGTCGCGAATGGATCGAGCTCGTGATCGACGAGCGGTGGGCCGCGTTGCGGTGGCCCGTCGAGTGGTACGGGCGAGGTCTGGCCGACGACGAGGCCAAGGAGGTCGAGGCGGTGTTCGCCGCCGCAGGCGCGCCCGGACCGGGTCAGGACATCTACAACCTGTGGGCCGGGACGATGCTCTCCGCCGGCACCGACGATCTCAAGCGGCAGTTCCTCAAGCCGCTGCTGATGGATCAGGTGGCGATGTGCCTGCTGTACAGCGAGCCCGGCGCCGGCTCCGATCTGGCCGGCATCCGCACCACCGCCGTCCGCGACGGCGACGAGTGGGTGGTGAACGGCCAGAAGGTGTGGACGTCGGGAGCGCGCGACGCCGACTACGGCATGCTGATCGCCCGCACCGACTGGGACCAGCCCAAGCACCGCGGCATCAGCTTCTTCTGGTTCCCGATGAGACAGGCGGGCGTCGACGTGCGCCCGCTCCGCCAGATGACCGGTGATGCCCGGTTCAACGAGGTGTTCATCGCCGATGGCCGCGTGCCCGAGGCCAACCGTCTCGGTGACCTGAACAAGGGATGGTGGGTGTTGCAGACGGCCCTCGCCTACGAGCGGGCCGTGATGGGTGTCTCGCGCCGCGGACCGGGCACGGGTGGTGACGGCGCGACCGCGTCGTCACATGGGCGGATCCCCAGCCCCGACCTCTCCCTCGTCCAGCTCGCACGGGCCAAGGGGCGCTCCGGCGATCACACCGTCCGCCAGGCGTTGGCGAGGTTGCACATCCGCCGCACGGTGAACGACTGGAACGCCGAGCGGTCGAAGGCTGTCATGAAAGCCGGTGGGTCGTCGCCCCTCGCATCGCTCGGGAAGCTGTCGCTCGCGCAGATCCTCCACTACGCCGGAAGGGTCGAGGCGACGATCCTCGGCATCGATGCGGTGCTCGACGGCGACGCCCACCCGCGATCGCGCGACGCCAACTACTCGCAGATGAATGCCTACTTCTTCTCGATCGGCGGTGGCACCGACCAGATCCAGCGCAACATCATCGGCGAGCGACTCCTCGGGCTGCCGAAGGAGCCAGAAGTCGATCGCGACGTGCCGTTTCGCGACGTGCCCGTCAGCCGCTGATCACCGCATCGAGGAAGCGCAGGGCCGCGTTCGCTGACTCGCGGCGCCACAAGGTGACCACATCGCCGTGTTCGATGGCGGCACGAGACTCGACGATCGCGGCAACCGCGAGGCGTTGTCGGTGGAGGAGCTCGCTTGTATCGACCCCGTTCACATCGGCGAGCACGAGTTTGAGTAGCAGTTCGCTGCGCAGATCGCGGAGGTGTCGTGTGGGCATCGCCAGCCATCGGCGCAACTGCGCCCGGCCGCTCCGGGTGAGGGCGAGCATCGTGCGTGTGCCGCCAGCGGTGCCGGGTTCCTCCCCCACCGCATGGATGTGACCGCGAACGGACAGCTGGTCGAGCGCTCGGTACGTGAGCGCCCGCGACATCGACCACACCCGGCCGATGTCACCGTCGGGTGCCAGTCGCTTGGCGACGGCGAACCCGTGCGCCGGGCCAGCGGCGAGGATGCCGAGGCACGCCCACTCCCCCAGCAGCAACTCCCCCGACGACCGGGTCATGCCGGGTACACCTCGATGTCGGTGGCCTTCACCGCTGCATGCACCGCGTCGCCCGGTCTCAGCGCGAGCGACTCGAGCGCCGCCACGGTGACCTCGGCTGTGATCGGCAGCACGCCGTCGATGCCGACACGCACTCGATCGCCCAGTCGGTCGATGTCGACGATCCGACCGGTCCAGACGTTGCGACTGCTCGCACCCACCGGCGCCTCACGGGTGAGCACCACCGAGTGCGGACGGATGACGGCAAACACCTCGCCCGGGGCCGCGTCGGCGATCACCACGTCGGCACCACGATCGGTGCGCAGCACACCGGCATCCACCGAACCGGACACCAGGTTCACACCGACCAGGTCGGCCACGTAACGCGATCGCGGATGCGCGGTCACCTCGGCCAGCGTTCCCGTCTGGATGATGCGGCCGTGCTCGAGGATCGCGACACGATCGGCGAGCGAGTAGACATCGATCGGGTCGTGCGTGACGAGAAGTCGCATGCCGTCGAACGATGAGAGGTGGTGACGTAGATCGCGCCGCACCATCGCACGAGTGCCCGCATCCAGCGCCGCCAACGGTTCGTCGAGCAGCAACAACCGCGGGTCCGTGGCGAGCGCCCGTGCGAGCCCCGCTCGCTGCGCCTGGCCGCCCGACAGGATGCGTGGCCGCTGAGACGCGTACGCAGCGAGCCCCACCCGTTCGAGCCACTCCTGCGCACGCCGCCGCGCCTCGACCTTCGGCACCCGGCGGGCGCGGAGCCCGAAGGCAACGTTCTCCAACACCGACATGTGTTCGAACAGCAGGTACTGCTGGAACACCACGCCGATGGGACGTCGCTCCGGCTCGACGAACGTCCCGGCGCCGTCGTCGACCACGCTCGTGTCGATCGCGATCCGACCGTCGTCGATCGGCTGCAGTCCTGCGAGCGCGCGTAGCAGCGTGCTCTTGCCCGCACCGTTCGGCCCGAGTACGGCGACGAGTTCGCCTGGAGCCACCTCCAGCGAGACGTCGAGGTCGAGCGACCCGAGGCGCACCTGCACATGAGCGTCGAGGCTCATGCTGCGACCGCCGCCCGCACCCCGAACCAACGATCGCGCAGACCCACCAGAACGGCGAACGAGATCGCGATCAGCACGAGTGCGAGCACGATCGCCTCCTCAGGATTCGTCTCCAAGGAGAGGTAGACCGCCAGCGGCATCGTCTGGGTGGTGCCGGGGAAGTTCCCGGCGAAGGTGATCGTGGCTCCGAACTCACCCAGTGCCCGCGCCCACGACAGCACCGCGCCCGCCACGAGTGCGGGCCGGATCGCCGGCAGCGTGACACGCCGGAACGTGTACCAGCGTGAGGCTCCGAGGGTACGCGCCGCGTCCTCCATCCGGCCGTCGCGCTGCCGGAGCGCGGCCTCCACGGTGATCACCAGGAACGGCATCGCCACGAAGGTCTGTGCGATCACGACGCCGGCAGTGGTGAACGGCAGCCGCAGGTCGAACCAACGATCGAGGTACTGACCCACCAGCCCCCGCCGGCCGAGGGCGAAGAACAGCGCGACACCACCCACCACGGGCGGCAGCACCATCGACAGGGTGCACAGCGCGCGTACAGCACCCCTGCCCGGGAAGCGTGCCCGCGCCAGCGCCCACGCCAGCGGCACGCCGAACGACACCGACAGCGCGGTGGCCCACAACGAGCACACGAGCGACAGTCGGAGTGCGGTCAGGGCGTCGTCGTCGGACAGGTAGGTCCACGCGCTCGACCACGGCGCACGCCACAGCAGCCCGACGAGCGGGAGCGCGAAGAACACCACCGCGATGGTCGCCAACACGACCACCGGTATCGGGAGCCCCGACCGCTCTCGCCGACGCCTGCTCATGTTCCACCGAACCCGAACGACCTCAGGATCTGCTGCCCCTGGTCGGAGAGCACGAAGTCGACGAACGCCTGAGCGCTCGCCGCATGGGGCGCTTCCCTCGTCACGGTGATCGGGTAGCTGGCGATCACGTTGATCGTCGGCGGGATCGGCACACCAGAGACATCGCTCCCGGCGGCGATCACATCGCTGACGTACACCACGCCGGCGTCGGCCTCCCCGAGCACCACCTTGGAGACGACGGCCTTCACGTTCGCCTCCAACGACTTCGACACCACCTCCACGCCTGCTGCGGTGAACAGCTCGGCCGCGTACCGACCACAGGGCACGCCGGGAGCACAGGTCACGACGACCAACTCGGGGTCGACCAGGTCGGACACGCTGTCGATGCCCAAGGGGTTGCCGGGCGCGACGACGATCTCGAGCGCGTTCGTGGCGAACTGCACCGGGACGCTCCCCTCGGCACCTGCGTCGACGAGCTTCGTCATGTTGCTCTGATCAGCGGATGCGAAGACGTCGACCGGGGCGCCCGCGAGCACCTGAGCGACGAGATCCGACGAGGCACCGAAGTTGAACGTGATGTCCGTCGCCGGGTTCGCGGCCGCGAACGCATCGCCGATCTCGGTGAACGCCGCCGTCAGCGACGACGCGGCGAACACGACGACCTCCTGGCGATCGTCGGCGCCGCTGCGGTCGCGCCCGCACCCGGCGATCACGACGGGAGCGAGCAGCGCTGTTGCGAGAACCAGAGAGAAGCGCATGACGCGCCGACAATAGTCAGCAATTGACTATTGTGCGAGCGGTGCCTCAGCAGACGGGGAGGAACGGCCCGACGATCGCTGCGGTTCGTCTCTACGAGTCGTCGAGGTCACGACCGACACGTGCGGACAGTTCCAGCTCGAGCCGACCGCTGCACACATCGCGCACAACCCATCCGGCATCGCGATCCACCCAGATCGGTCGGGCCACGATCGACGCGACACGCAG
>JAYUSX010000467.1:0-6999 GCA_043755475.1 Actinomycetota bacterium | reverse complement strand
ACCGTCGAGGCGGCCCCGGCGCCTGCTGCAGCCCCGGCCCCGGCCCCGGCGCCTGCTGCAGCCCCCGCCCCGGCGAAGGCCGCGCCCGTCGCCCCGTCGGTGGCCAGCGGCGAGCGCGACTCGTCGGTCAAGCTCAGCAAGATCCGCAAACTGACCGGCAACCACATGGTGATGAGCAAAGGCGTCAGCCCTCACGCCTTCAGCGTCGTCGAGGTCGACTATGCCAACGTCGACACCGCCCGTGCTGCGGTCAAGGCCACGTGGAAGCAGAGCGAAGGCTTCAGCCTCACCTACCTGCCCTTCATCACCCGAGCCATCGTCGATGCGTTGGCGGAGTACCCGCACCTGAACGCAAGCCTCACCGACAACGAGCTGGTGGTCCACAACTTCATCGATGTCGGCATCGCGGTCGACCTCGACTACCAGGGCCTGCTGGTGCCGGTCGTGCGCTCGGCGGAGACGAAGCGACTCCGGGCGATCGCCCGCGAGATCAGCGATCTGGGAACGCGCGCTCGTGCTCGCAAGCTCAGCCCGGACGAGATCCAGGGTGGCACGTTCACCATTTCGAACAACGGTTCGGCCGGCAGCGTGCTCACGATGGCGATCATCAACCAGCCGCAGGTGGCGATCATGAGCACCGATGCCATCGTCCGCAAGCCGGTGGTGGCCACCCTGCCGAACGGCGACGAGGCGATCGTCATCCACCCGGTGGGCAATCTCGCGATGAGTTGGGACCACCGGGCGTTCGACGGCGCATACGCGGCCGGATTCCTGGTGAAGGTCAAGCAGATCCTCGAGACCCGCGACTGGTCCAGCGAGCTCTGACATGCCGCTGCGCGTCCGCTGGCTCGGCACGGTGCCGTACCGAGAAGCCCTCGCGCTCCAACAGAGCCTGTTCGCCAACCGACGAGAGCAGCACCTGCTGCTGCTCGAACATCCCCACGTGTTCACGTACGGGCCGCGAACCGACCTCTCGAAGAACCTCAAGGTCGAGCCTCGCGCTGTCGGGGCCGAGCTCGTCGGCGTCAAACGAGGCGGCGACGTCACCTATCACGGGCCCGGCCAACTGGTCGGGTACCCGATCGTGTCCGTCGCGAACTCGATGGGCGCCAGCGACCATGTGAGTGCGGTGCAGCAGGTGGTGGTCCGCACCTTGGTCGAGCTGGGGCTCACGACGGCTGGATGTCTCGCCGAGTATCCCGGCGTGTGGATCGATGCCGATGGACCGAATCCCCGGAAGATCTGTGCGATCGGTGTCCGGCTCTCGCGAGGCCGCACCATGCACGGATTCGCGTTGAACGTCGAGACGGACATGACCTATCTGCGCGACCACATCGTGCCGTGCGGCATTGCCGACAAGCCGGTCACCTCGATCGCCGAGGAGCTCGCCGGTACGGGTCGGGAGGTGTCGATGCGCGACGTCGTCGACATCGTGTCCCGCCATGCCGCTGAGGTGTGGGGCCACGGAGCGCTCGAACGTCAGGACGTGGCGTGGAAGCACCGCCCCGACGACCTGTCGGCGTTCTCCCGAGGCGAAGGACCGGGTGATCCGGTTCGCACTGCGGTCGATCACGGTCTGTCGATCCCGTCGTCTGCGGCTCCGGCCCGGATGCTGTCTCGGCTCGGCCAGGCCGGCGTGTCCGACGGATTGGCGATCGCGACTCGCAAGCCGGAATGGCTTCGCCCGAAGGTGGTGCACGGACCGGAGGTGTTGTCGCTGAAGAAGACCGTCCGCGACCTCGGTCTGGTCACCGTGTGTGAGGAAGCCGGCTGCCCGAACCTGAGTGAGTGCTGGTCGGACGGTACGGCGACACTGATGGTGTTGGGTGAGCGGTGCACGCGTGCCTGTGGGTTCTGCCTGGTCGACACCAGCAAGCCGCTCGCCCCCGAGCCCGACGAGCCACAGCGTGTCGCCACGGCTGTCGAGCGGATGCAACTCGACCACGTGGTGCTCACCATGGTGGCGCGAGACGATCTCGTCGATGGCGGCATGGCCCATGTTGCGGCCTGTGTCGCCGCGATCCGCCAGGTTCGCCCGTTCGCCCGGGTGGAAACCCTGGTGAGCGATGCCAAGGGTGATCCGGCGTCGCTCGATCTCCTGTTCGCTGCCCGCCCCGACGTGATGAACCACAACATCGAGACCGTCGCCCGCCTGCAGCGAGCCGTTCGGCCATCTGCCGGCTACGCACGCAGCCTCGGGGTGCTCGCCAGATCGAAGGCGGCCGGCCTGACGACCAAGTCGGGACTCGTGGTGGGGATGGGGGAGACGGCCGACGAGATCGATGGGTGCTTGGTCGACCTCGCATCGGTCGGCGTCGACATCGTGACCATCGGCCAGTACCTGCGACCCACCTCGCACCACCTCCCGGTGAGCCGGTGGGTGCTCCCCGAGGAGTTCGACCGGTGGAAGCGCGTCGGCGAGCAGCTCGGCATCGGTCACGTCGAGGCCAGCCCGCTCACCAGGTCGAGCTACCACGCCCGGCAGGCAGCCGATGAGGTGTCGGTGCCCGTCTCGTTGTCGACCGTCGGGTCGTCCGCGTCGTCCGGGTCATCCCATACGCGTTCGCGCGTTCCGTGGCCCGGCGCAGATCAGCGATAGCGGCCCAGAGACTGCCGGCGAGCGGAATACCCCTCAAGTGCGGGGTGGAGTGTCCGATAGAAATGGTTATGCGGGCACCCATTCCCATGAACGAGTACGACCGACTCGAGGCGCTGCTCGAACTCAACGTGCTCGACACGCCGCCGAACGAACGGCTCGACGAGATCGTGGGGCTGGCAGCCGACCTGTGCGGAGCCCCCATGGCGGCGCTGTCGCTGGTCGACTCCGCCCGTCAGTGGTTCAAGTCGAGCCGTGGCCTGCCGTGCTCGGAGACCTCCCGCGACGACGCGTTCTGCGCACACACGATCATGAGCGACTCCGTGATGGTGGTGCCCGACGCTCGCACCGACGCCCGGTTCTTCGACAACCGACTCGTCACCGAAGAAGGGTTCCGGTTCTACGCCGGAGCGCCGCTGATCAGCCTGAGCGGCCACGCGATCGGCACGATCTGCGTGATCGATACCGTTGCCCGCTCGATCGAGCCCTGGCAGCAGAAGATGCTCGAGATCCTGGCTCGCCAGGCGATGGCGCAGCTGCAGCTCCACCGGTTGGTCGACGACCACAACGACGTGCTCGACGACCTCGACATGGCTCATCGCAACCTGCACTTCCTCGCCACTCACGACCCCCTGACCGGTGTGCTCAACCGCCGTGCCGTCACCGATCTGATCGATGGACTCGCGACCGCCAATGCAGGACGCTCGGTCGCCAGCGCGCTGATGTTCATCGACCTCGACCACTTCAAGGACGTCAACGACGCCTACGGTCACGAAGCGGGCGATCGCGTGCTCGTGACGATCGCCGACCGCATCCACCTCGGTGCCCGCGGCGACGATGCGGTCGCTCGGCTGGCGAGTGACGAGTTCGTTGTGGTGATCCCGAATGCGGCGAGGTATGCCCCCGAGGCGCTCGCTCGCCGGCTGCACGAGGCGATCGCAGTGCCCGTCGAACACCTCGGCGCGTCGATCTCGGTGTCGGCGAGCATCGGCATCGCGCGTTGGGACGACCACGTGCTGTCGGCGGGCGATCTGCTGCGCGACGCGAGCGCGGCGATGAACTACGCAAAGCTCGAGGGACGGAACCGCACCGTGACCTTCGAGGATCGGGTGGCGACCGACCTGGCTCGCCGGCTCGACACACACTCGTTCGTGCGCCACGTGGTCCGCAACCACGCCATGCGCCTCGACTTCCAGCCGCTGTGGTCGCTGACGACGGGCGAGGTGGTCGCCTACGAGGCGTTGCTGCGGTGGGACTCGCCAGGTGCACCGCAGATCGGTCCCGGAGAGTTCGTCGCCACCGCAGAGGCGATCGGACTCGTCGGCGAGATCACGAAGTTCACGATCCGCGAGGGATGCCGGCTCGCGGCCCGCCGTCGCGCCGCAGGAGAGACGAACGCGGCGGTCACGGTGAACCTGTCATCGGTACAGCTCGAACGCGACGAGGTGATCCTCGAGGTGGCCACGGCGTTGAACGACAGCGGGCTCGACCCGTCGGGGCTGATCCTCGAGCTGACCGAGTCGGCGAAACTGGCCGAATCCGGACCGGGTCAGGCGACGCTGCGCGAGCTGCAACACATGGGTGTACGGATCGCACTCGACGACTTCGGTACGGGCTTCGCGTCGCTCGCTCTGTTGCGCAGCTTCCCGTTCGACTACATGAAGATCGACCGCAGCTTCGTCACGGTGCAGAGCGAGTTGGACCGAGACGTGCTCCGCTCCCTGGTGCAGCTCGGCCATTCCCTGGGGATGACGGTGATCGCCGAGGGCATCGAGGAACCCGCTGCCCTCGAGCAGTTGCGCCAGGTGGGCTGCGACATGGCACAGGGATACCTGCTCGGTCGGCCCGGCCCTGTCGATCTCGACCTCCATGCGTCACCACATCCACTGATCGCAGGCCTCGCTGCTCGCACCTGATCGCGGCAGACTGGGAGCATGAGCAGCGCCCTGTCCTCCACGGCCACCTACGTCGACCGCATCGCCCGCGCGCGAGCCGTGATGGTCGAACGAGGAGTCGACGTCCTGCTGCTGTCGGTGGGCAGCGATCTGCCCTACCTGAGCGGGTACGACGCGATGCCGCTCGAGCGATTGACGATGCTGGTCGTGCCACGCGACGGCGATGCCACGTTGGTGATCCCCCGGCTCGAGGCACCGCGCGTGGCCGAGCAGCCGGGCGTGTTCTCGCTGCATCCCTGGAACGAGACGGACGACCCGGTCGCGATCGTGGCGGCCCTCGCAGGTTCGCCTGCGGTGGCTGCGATCGGTGACACGATGTGGTCGCGATTCCTCGTCGACCTGCTCGCTCATTGGCCCACATCGAACACGCGCTACATCCGCAGTGTCGAGGTGATGAACCCGCTCCGCACCCGTAAGGATGCAGCAGAGGTGGCAGCGCTTCAGGCGGCCGGTGCGGCTGCCGATCGTGTCGCCGCACAACTCCACTCGGGTGAGATCCCCTTGGTCGGTCGCACCGAGGCGCAGGTGTCCGCCGACATCTCGGCGCGACTCATCGCCGAGGGACACGACGCCGTGAACTTCGCGATCGTGGCCGCCGGGGCGAACGCCGCGTCGCCTCACCACCACGCCGGCGATCGGCTGATCCGCGAGAACGAGATCGTGCTCACCGACTTCGGAGGCACGATGGCCGGTTACTGCAGCGACATCACCCGCTGCGTCTACACAGGGCAGCCCACCACTGAAGTTGCCGAGGCCTACGCGGTGTTGCACGAGGCACAGGCCGCGGGCGTCCGAGCTGGTGTGGTGGGTGCCGCCTGCCAAGACGTCGACCGCGCCGCGCGGGCCGTGATCGCCGATGCGGGGTATGGCGAGTACTTCATCCACCGCACCGGCCACGGCATCGGCATGGAGGCCCACGAGGATCCGTACATGGTGGAGGGCAACGACCAACCGATCGAGCCCGGCCACGCCTTCAGCGTCGAGCCAGGCATCTACGTGGCCGGCAAGTGGGGCATGCGCCTCGAGGACATCGTCGTGGCGACCACCGATGGCCCGCTCTCGATGAACGTCGCAGATCACGCCCTGGTGTCAGTCGGCTGACACCTTCACGAGCAGCTTGCCGATGTTGCCTCCTTCGAACATGAACTGCAACGCCTCGGCGTAGCGCTCGACGCCATCGAGCACGGTCTCGGGCAACGATACGATCCCGTCGCGCACCCACCCGGTGAGCTCGGCGACCGCTGGGGCGATCAGGTCCGGCGTGTGGAAGTAGGCGAAGCCGGCCATCGTGGCCTGGCGCTCGGCGAGGCGCAGGTACATCGAGGGACCCGTGACGTGATCCATGTGGTCGTACTGCGACACCGCGCCGCAGATCACCACGCGCGCCCCCATCGCCAGGTTGTCGAGCACGTCGTCGAGGATCGGCACGCCGACGTTGTCGAAGAAGACGTTCACGCCCTGCGGGCACAGTTCCTTCAGGCGGGCGCGCACATCGTCGTTCTTGTAGTCGATGGCAGCGTCGAAGCCCATCGTGTCGACGAGGTGGGCACACTTGGCAGGCCCTCCTGCGATGCCGATCACGCGGGCGCCGTCGATCTTCGCGATCTGGCCCGCCATCGAGCCCACCGCTCCCGCGGCGGCCGACACCACGAAGGTCTCGCCCGCGACCGGCCGGCCGATGTGCCGCACGCCCACCCACGCCGTCACCCCGGTCGAGCCCGACAGTGCGCCGAGATGCAGGCTGAGCGACCCGACCGTGTCGTCGATCGCCACCAGGTGAGCGGCTTTCACCGTCGCGATGGTCTGCGCCCCCAGCCCGCCCTTCACCGCCTGTCCGACGTGCCAATCCTCCGCCGCCGACTCGATGATGCGCCCCACTCCGGTCGCTCGCACCACCTCGCCCAGTCCCACCTGCTGGTGGAATCCCTCACCGCGCAGCATCGTTCGAGTGCCGGCATCGACCGACAGGAACTCGACACCGACGCGCACCGAACCGGCCTCGAGCGGCGCCAGTGCCGTCTCCTCGAAGGAGAAGCAATCGGCTGTCGCGACGCCATCGGGGCGACGGGCGAGAACGACGCGGACGTTGGTCGTGGGGGAGGTGGGAACCGTGGTGGCCATGCCGTGATCGTTCCACAGCGCACCCGTGTCGGCCCCAGCCGTCCGAATCAGCCGTCTGCATCGGTCGCCCACGTGACACTGGTCAGGTCGGGTGTGCAAGGCTTGGTCCATGACGGCACTCGACGAATCCACCGACACCGAAGCCAGGCTCCCGTTCCACATGCGCGGCAACTATGCGCCGGTGACCGAGGAGGTCGAGGCCTTCGATCTCGACGTGGTCGGCAGCCTTCCGACCGATCTCGCCGGTCGCTACTTCCGCAACGGCGCCAATCCGATGAACGGTCCGACCAATCACTGGTTCGCCGGCGACGGCATGCTGCACGGCAT
>JAYUSX010000466.1:0-2827 GCA_043755475.1 Actinomycetota bacterium | reverse complement strand
CACCCGTCCGCGCGGGGAAGCGGAGCAACGACATGCGATCTCCTCGAGCCGGCCCGGGCGGTCAGCTGTCGAACGCCACGAACAGCGCACGCAGGCACTCACGCACGATCGACCGTGTGTCGGCGGGAACCTTCCCGAGATGGACCACCACGAGGTCGCGATCGGGCACGACGAGGGTGTGTTGTCCTTCGTAGCCGTGACACGCGAGCGAGCCGGGGAACTCCGGCCAGGTCCACCACTGCCGGCCGTAGCCGAAGTCACCCTCGTCGTCGTACGCGATCTGGGTGCGGGCGAGATCGCGCCAGCCCTCCGGGAGGATTCGTTCGTCACCGACCATTCCGTCATCGAGGTAGAGCTGCCCGAAACGGGCGAAGTCGCGGGCGGTTGCATAGACGTACGACGATCCGACGAAGGTGCCACGCTCATCGAACTTGGGGATCGCGCTGCTCATGCCCGTCGGGTGGAAGAGCCGGTCGCGCAGATACGCCTCCATCGCCTCCTGAGTCCCGCCGACCGCGTCGCCCACCACGCGCGACACGATGTTCGTCGTGCCGCTCGAGTAGTTCCAGACCGTGCCCGGTGGGTGGATCAAGGGCAACGCCGCGGCGTACGCCGCCATGTCGTCCTGACCGACGCCGTAGAGCATCTCGATGCAGTGGCTCACGCTGTCGTCGACGTAGTCCTCGACGAACTCGAGGCCAGAACGCATCTCCAGCAGGTCGAGCAGCGTGATCGCCTCCTTCTCGGTGCCTCGCCAGGATGCGACGGGCGCCGGCGCGTCGACCCGCAACAGACCGTCACCGACGGCGATGCCGACCGCTGCTTGAGTGATGCTCTTGGCCATGCTCCACGAGATCAAGGTCGACTCTGCCGTCACCGGCCCGCCGGGACCGAAGAGCGTGTCGGGTTGATGCCCGTAGCGCTCGAACACCACCTCGCCGTGGTGTTGCACCACGACTGCCAAGGACAGCCCGTGCGAGGCCCCGTCGGCGAAGAGCTCGTCGGCGATCGATTCGACGGCGGGGGGAACGTTCGATGGCGCAGCGGACGACAGCATGGACGATGGCATGGAAGATGAAGGTACACCGCCGTCACGGTGCGCCAGACTTGACGCATGCCGGCACCCCGAGACGTCGCCACCGCGCTCGGCACCTACCTCGAGGTGGTCGACTCGTGCGCGCCCGGTCTGGTCGAGGGTCTGTACGTGGTGGGTTCCTACGCACTCGACGACTGGCGACCCGGGACGAGCGACATCGACATCGTCGCCGTCACTGCCGAACCCGCGACCGATGACGATGCCGCCGATCTCGTCGCCGCGCACGCGCTCCTGGCCGAGCAGCAGCCCATGCCGACGATCGACGGTCCGTATGTGGCGTGGGGCGATCTCATCACCCCACCCATGGCGCTCCATCGGCCGTGGAGCCTCGAAGGTCGCTTGCACCACGACGGCGAGTGCTTCGAGCTCAATCCGGTCACGTGGTACGTCCTGGCGACGCACGGGGTGACGGTGCGCGGCCCCTCGACCGATCGCCTCGGCACCTACGTCGACGTCGACGCGCGAGTTCGGTTCGTGGTCGACAACCTCTCCTCGTACTGGGCGGCCCTGGCAGACGATGTCGAGGCCACCTGCACCGCCGACCCGACTCGCCAGTTCACGCCGGACAGCTTCGAGTGGTGTGCGCTCGGAGCACTCCGGTTGCACTACACCGCGTTCAAAGGTGGCGTGGTGTCGAAGCGAGGCGCAGGCGAGTACGGCATCGACGTCGCGCCGGCGCGGTTTGCCGGCATCCTGGGTGAGGCGCTCGAGATACGGGCCGGCACGTCGGCACGCACTGCGATCGACGCCGAACGCATGTTGCAGGCGGCCGACCTGATCCACTGGTGCACCCGCGCTGCCGCGGCGGCCGCGGCACATGGCGTGTGACGCTCGATGCGGTCAGCTCGGCGTCGCAGGACCCGGTGTGATCGGCACCTGGCCGGTGTCGCGGTCGATCCACTTGTTCGGCGTCTCGGGCGCAGGGGCCACCGCCAGAGCCAACGCCTCGTCGATGGTGTGGGCTCGCTGGGCCAGCATCCGATGTGATCGTCGGACGAAACCGGCATCGACCGCCTGATCCATCCAGTCGAACAGTGACGCCCAGTAGCGCTCGACGTCGAGCAGGACCACCGGCTTGCGCACCAACCCGAGCTGGTTCCAGGTGAGCAACTCGATGACCTCCTCCAACGTGCCGAAACCACCGGGAAGCGCGATGAACCCGTCGCTCAGCTGCTCGAACCGAGCTTTGCGCTGGTGCATGTCGGGCACGACTTCCAGCGCCGAGAGTCCGCGGTGGGCCACCTCGGCCGACACCAGCTGATCGGTGATCACGCCGATCACCTCACCGCCTGCGGCGATCGCCGAGTCGGCCACCACCCCCATCAGCCCCACACGACCGCCCCCGTAGACGAGGGTGATGCCTCGACGAGCCATCGCCTCTCCCAGGCCATGAGCAGCGTCGCGGAACGCCGGCGCGGCCCCGGCGTTCGATCCGCAGTAGACGCACAGGCGCGCCGGACGCGAGGGCGATTGCGACATGGGCATCCGCTCAGCCTGGCACACGCGGATGTGACTGTTGCAACGGCTTCCGGCTGACCGAGGCTGTCGGCGGGAGGGCTCACTACAGTTCCCGGCTGTGACTGCACCAGATCTCCACGCCGCTGCCGACGTCATCGAACTCGCTCATGCGGTTGTCGGCAAGGCCATCCGCCACCTCGCTGCGACGGGTGGCCCCGATCAGCACCAGACACTCGCCTACGACCTGGCTCATGCAGCAGCACAGGTGGAGAC
>JAYUSX010000465.1:0-2840 GCA_043755475.1 Actinomycetota bacterium | reverse complement strand
GTCGCGCCACGGCCAGGCGCGCACGCTGCTGCGCCGGTACTGCGGCGAGTCGGCGAGCGCCCACTCCACACCGTCGGGGTTCACCCGGGGCGCGATGTAGAAGGTTCGCGAGCGAAGCGCGCGGGTGACGACCTCGTCGTTGTCGAACCCGGTGACCAGATGGTGGATCAGGTGCAGCGCGGCGACTCCCGCTGTCACCTCGACCGAGTGGATGTTGGCGTCGACCCAGTGGGCAGGCTTCGCGTCGTGCGGGCCCACCGAGGTGTCGGTGACGGTGGCCAACCAGAGTTCGCGACCCTCGAACGATCGCCCGTACGACTCGACCGTGAGCAGTCCGGGGTGCGCAGCCGCCGTGTCGTGCAGCCACGTCGTGTACTCGTCGTAGCGAAGGTAACGATCGAAGCCATAGGTCATGGCGAACGACGCTACCGATCCACGGCCCCGTGCCCCGGCCGATGCCGGCCGCGCACGCTCAGAACGCGATGACCGCCGGCTCGTAGTCGGCCGGCGGTCGAAAGCCGAGGAGCTCGAGCAGCGTGGACGCCACGTTGGCCAGACCGGCCCCTTCCGAGCGGGCGATGCGGTACTCGCCCCGCCACGCGATGTCGTGGATGACGAACGGAACCGGGCTCAGCGTGTGCGACGTCTTGGGAGAGCGCACGCCCCCGCTCTCGGTGAACATGATGTCGGCGTTGCCGTGGTCGGCGGTGTACACCAGCACACCGCCGAGTTCGTCGACCACGGCGAGCAGGCGAGCCATGCATTCGTCGATCACCTCCATCGCCTCGATGGTCGCGTGGAGGTGGCCGGTGTGACCCACCATGTCACCCGACGGGAAGTTGAGTCGGCCGAACCGATACTCGCCGGAGCGGAGCAGTTCGATGGTGCGGTCGGTGATCTCGCGGACCTTCATCGCCGGCGTGGTGTCGAACTGCACGTTGTCGCTGGGGATCTCGACGTAGGTCTCGAGTGATGCGTCGACGTAGCCCGACCGGTTCCCGTTCCAGAAGTAGGTGACGTGGCCGTACTTCTGGGTCTCGCTGATCGCGAAGCTCCGAACGCCTTCCGCGCAGAGGTACTCGCTGATCGTGCGTTCGATCACCGGCGGGTCGACGAGGTAGTTCTTCGGCACGAGTGCATCGCCGTCGTACTGCAACATCCCGCAGAAGAAGACGTCAGGGTGAGGGGCCACGATGTCTCTGTCGAACATCGCGAACGCCGGGTCTTCGTAGGCCTGCGAGATCTCGATCGCCCGGTCGCCGCGGAAGTTGTAGAGCACGACCGAATCGCCGTCGTGCATCGTGCCCACCGGGATGTCCGCGTCGTCGACCACAACGAACGCGTCGAGGTACTGATCGCCGGTGTCACTCTCGGCATACATCGCTTCGACGGCCGCACTGGCCGACGTGAACGGCCGACCCACGCCGTGGGTGTGGCACTCGTACCCGCGCTGCACCATCGCCCAGTCGGCTCCGTAACGATCCATCGTGATGGTCATGCGCCCTCCGCCGGACGCGATACGGAAATCGGCGGCACCGGCCGCGTGGTGCTCGTTGATCTTTTTCAGCACCTGTTCGGTCTGGGCGATGTAGTCGAGCGCGGAACGCGCCGGCACGTCGCGACCGTCGAGCAGGATGTGCACCCGGGCGCGGGTGACGCCTTCCTCGGCGGCACGTTCGAGGAGGTGGTACAGCTGTTCGTTGCTGGCGTGCACGTTTCCGTCGGAGTGCAGACCGAGGAAGTGCATCGTGTGAGCTCGGCCGTGCTGGATCGCGGTGTGCCACACCGGGTTGCGGAACAAGCTGCGGCTCGCGAGCGCTCCGTTGACGAGCTTGGCACCCTGAGCGAACACACGGCCGGCGCCGAGAGCGTTGTGGCCGACCTCGCTGTTGCCCATGTCGTCGTTCGAGGGAAGGCCGACCGCGGTGCCGTGCGCGAGCAGCGAGGTGGACAACGGCGAATCGATCAGTGCGTCGAGGGTGGGCGTGTCGGCCTCGGTGACTGCGTTCGACGGACCCGGTGGGGCGATGCCGACGCCGTCGGCGATCACGAGCAGCAGCGGCCCCGGCCGGCCCGGGAACGGGACGAAGCGATCGAGCGACAGGCGCCCTGCGGACGCTGCATCGGAGTGTGATGGAGCTGTCATCGACACTCACTCTACGAGTGGGCTCAGCCGCAGGCTCGACGCTTGCTGCGCCCGTGTTGCCCACGTCACGCACGAGTTCACGATCGGTCTATGATCTCGGCATGGCAAGCAAGAAGGCACACGTCGAACACCTGCGCAACATCCCGCTCTTTTCGAGTTGTTCGCAGAAGGATCTCGAGAAGATCGCCAAGGCCGGCGATGAGGTGACGATGCCTGCGGGCTCGCTCATCGTCGATCAGGGTCAGACCGGCCGCGAGGCGTTCGTCGTGCTCGCCGGAACCGTGACCGTGAAGCGCAACGGCAAGAAGGTCGTCAACCTCGGCCCGGGCACCATCGTCGGCGAGCTGTCGCTGCTCGATCACGGCCCGCGCACCGCAACTGTGGTGTGCGAGACCGATTGCACCTTCCTGCTGTTGAGCCAGCGCACCTTCCTCGGCGTCGTCGACGACGTCCCTGCGTTGGCCCACAAGCTCCTCGCGTCGCTCGCGACCCGCATCCGCGACTTGGACAGGCAGTATTTCGGCTGAGCCGAGGAGCCCGCGACGAGGCGAGGCCCACGACAACCAGCTGAGCTGCAGCGCGATTCGAAGGCTGTGGAGGAGGACGCTCGGGTGACGGCGAACTACAGTTCGCGGTGCCATGAGCACGCATTCGACTTCCTCCCCGGCCGCTGACCAAGCCGCGGGTCCCAAGC
>JAYUSX010000464.1:0-2861 GCA_043755475.1 Actinomycetota bacterium | reverse complement strand
TCTCGACCGAGTGGACCCATCCCAGCCGGAACAACTCCTCGTACGCGTCGACGAAGGCCGAGGTGATCCAGCCGTGTGACCGGAGCGGATCTCCGCATCGCTCCATCACCTCGCGAAACCTGGTGTCGAAGCGAATCTCGTACTTGGAGCAGCTCTTGCGCAGCGATCGACTCACCTGCAGCCCGTCGAGAGGCAGCACGCCTCGCGGATCGGGTGACCACCAGCCGAGCACACGCTTGCGCACCGGCATGGGGAACAGGCCGGAGCGGTAGGCCGCGATCAGTGTGCCCGGGCGGAGGTCGGCTCCGACCGCGCACAGACCGTGTCGATCTGCGTCGCCGGGGTCGGGAAGTCGCCACGACGAGGGCGGCGGTTCGACCGGGGTGCGGGGCTGCCAACCCTCGTGCCACCTCCGGCGCACCGCCGGAACCGCACCTCCGCGCTCACGTCCTTCGGTCACCCGACGATCATGCCTCATCCGGGGATGGTCTGGGCTTCGAGTGCGACATGGAGTTGTCGCAGCAGTCCGACGAGTTGCTGCTGCTCGCAGCACGCGCGGCCCGCATTGGCGGCGCCGTTGCGGGTCAGGTGCCGGCCAGTTCGGCGACGATCGCGGCGAGCGCCTTGGTCCCGTCGTTCTGGCACACGATGTAGCTGATGCCCCACCGCTCGCGCATCGCGATCAGGTTCTCCTTGATCTGGGCGATCGAGCCGACCTGGAAGAACGGCGCGGTGGCCACCACTTCCGGGGGGAGGCCGAATGCCTTCGCGAGGCCGTCGATCACCGGGCCCGGTTCGTCGGTCACCGCGGTCATGAACAACTGCAGCTGCAACTCGATGTCGCCGAAGCGGTCACCGGCAGCCTCCTTCACCCAGGCGATCTTCTCGTCGACCACATCGGCGGCCGCCGTGGCCATCGACCGTGGGTTGATCGAACGGGCCACGATCTGAGGGTTGATGCCCACGATGTCGGCCGACTGCGCGGCCAGGGTGAGCAACTTCTTGCCGCCACCGCCGATCAGGATGGGGATGTTCGAGATCGGCTTCGGCTTGGCATCCACCTCGGCCACCTGGAAGTGCTGACCCTGGAACGAGAACGGACCGGGGCCCCACAGGCCACGCATGATCTGCACGGCCTCGCCGAGTCGCTCGATGCGCACCGCCGCGCTCGCCTGCTCGATGCCGGCGATCGCATAGTCGTCCTTCGACCAGCCCGCACCGAGGCCGAGCAACATGCGACCGTCGCTCAACAGATCGATCGTCGCGGCCTCTTTGGCGAACAGCACCGGGTTTCGGAAGTCGATGCCGGCAACGTGCGGGCCGACGAGGATCGTGGAGGTCGCCGCTGCTGCCGCCATGATCGCCGGCACCGGGGCGAGTTGGTTGCCGAAGTGGTCATCGATCTGGAAGCTCGCATACCCGAGGTCCTCGGCCTGCTTGGCGAGATCGGTCCACTCCTTCGCGGAAGCTGCACGGGTGGCCTTGGCACCGAAACGAAACGCGTGGGACATGCCCCCATCAGACCAGACGCGTCCACGATCGAGCGACCCGATCACGCACGACGCACGGGTTGCAGGCTCGGTTGCAGGCCTCGGGTGCAGGAGGCTCAGTACGTGTAGAAGCCGCGCTTGGTCTTGCGGCCGAGGTGGCCGGCGGTGACCATCCGCCGCAGGCTCGACACGGCCGCGTAGTTCGGTTCGCGGAACTCGGCGTACAGGGCGTCGAGGATCGCCAGCGACGTGTCGAGACCGACGAGGTCGAGCAGCGCGAACGGGCCCATCGGGAAGTTGCAGCCGCCCTTCATCGCGGTGTCGATCGACTCCATCGAAGCGGTGCCCATCTCCCACATCCGCACGGCGTTGTTGAGGTACGGGAACAGCAGGGCGTTCACGACGAAGCCGGCGCGGTCCTTCACCTCGACGGCGTCCTTGCCACACGACGTGGCGAAGGCCAGCGCGGTGGCGATCGTGTCGTCGCTGGCGGTGATCGGACGGATCACCTCGACGAGCTTCATCGCGGGGGCGGGGTTGAAGAAGTGGATGCCGCAGACCAATTCGGGACGCTTGGTCACCATCGCCAGGTCGACGACCGGCAGCGTGGAGGTGTTCGTGGCGAGGATGCCCTCGGGTTTCACGATCTCTTCCAGTTCGGCGAACAGCGCCTTCTTGACCGCGAGGTCCTCGACGACCGACTCGATCACGAGATCGCAGTCAGCGACGCGGCCGAGGTGATCGGTGGCGGTGATCCGGCCGAGGATCGTTGCCTTCTCCTCGTCGGTGGCCTTGCCGCGCTCGATGGCCTTGGTGAGCCCCTTGTCGATCGAGGCCACCATCGCGTCGGCGCTGGCCTGTGTCCGTGAACGCACGATCACGTCGTAGCCCGCACGAGCCATCACCTCCGCCAACCCCGAGCCCATGATGCCCGACCCGAGGACGCCAACTCGCTTGATCTCAGCCATGCCACGACCTTAGCTACTCGTGGGTAACTTCACCCAAGCCCTCGACGGCGATGAGCCCTCGGACCCATCGATGGTGGCAGGCTGTGCGGATGAGCATGCCTTCGGACGACGTCGCGCAGACCCTCGTCTTCTTCATGGAGCTCGACCGCCTGAAAGGTGTCGAACGTCGCAACCATCTCGCAGATGGCAGCCGTCGAGAGAACACGGCCGAGCACTCGTGGCACCTCGGGATGGCGGCGCTCGTGTTCGCCGGTCATGCGACCGAGCCCGTCGACATCGGTCGGGCGGTCGCCATGGCGCTCACCCACGACATCGTCGAGATCGACGCCGGCGACACCTTCATCTACGCCGCCGCGGACGCGGCGGTTGCTGTTCAGCAGGAAGCCGACGAGCTCGCTGCGGC